>DASPIF010000388.1:0-7150 GCA_035629255.1 Actinomycetota bacterium
GCCCCAGACGGCGCGAACGGCAACCGCACGTCGAGCACCAGGCGGTCCAGCGGCGGGACACGGTCGGCGGCGTCGTCGTGGTCGTAGCGGATCAGGTGGAGCGCCGCGCCGTCCTCGATGCGGTGGAGGGTCGCGGCCGCATCCGTCGAACCCTCGACCACCTCGATCTGGAGGCCGTCCACGAGCTGGTCCAGCGAGAACCCGAACGTCTCGCCGGCGCGCACCTCGTCCCGCTCGAGCAGCGTCCGCATCCGTTCGCCGAGGTTCGTCCCGAGATCGCCGAGCACGACGAGGCGTCCTCCCCCGGCCACGAAGGTCTCGAGCAGCTCCGCCTGCCGCTCGGTCAGGATGTCGACGGCGGGGACCACGATCGTGCGGTACCGGCCGAGCTCGTCGTCGGTGAGCGTGTCCGGACGGAGCGCGCCGTCGGGGAAGAACAGGACGTCGTACGGCTGGGCCGCCGCGGCGAGGACGCGTGAGACCTGGTCGAACGCGAGGATGTCGCTCTCCGGCAGCGCGTTCACGCGGTTGTCCGCCGGGAGCTCGACGGAGGCCCGGGTGATCGCGTTGCTCTCGATCCCGTACACGACGCCGACCTCCGCGAAGGTGGGGTCGCCGGCGAACAGACGCTCGTGGTCGCCGAGGAACGTCTGGATCTCGGTCGCGAGGTCGTGCGGCGGGTAGAAGGCGTCCTCGACGACGCTGCCCATCCACGCGCCGTACGGCACGCTCATGTTCACGCCGAGGGCGGCGGCCTCGTACAGCGACTGCCGGAAACGGTCGTACAGGCGTCCGCGCTTGAGCCCTTCGACGATCTCCATCACGACGCCGCCGTAGGGGTTCTCGACGACCACGACCGGCTTCCCGCGCCCGAACGCCGCGGCGTAGCGGTACCACTCGGGCTGGCGCCAGAGCGTGTTCCGCATCTCCGTCACGACGACGTCGACCGCGGGCTCCAGCGGGTAGTAGTGCTCGAACAGGTTGAAGAAGTTGCCCGAGATCAGCACGTCGCGGCCCTTGCTCCTCGCGTACCCGCGCGCGTACTCGGCGAGCTCGGCGAAGTACCGGCGGATGTTCGCGCGCTGGAACCGCATGTAGTCGTGGAACAGCGGCGTGTTCATGTAGTTCCCGCGGAAGTCGAACCCGCGCTCGAGCAAGAACTCGCCGTAGTGGAACGCGTCGAGGTTCGCGCCCTCGAGCGCGGCGGGACGCTCGGCCTCGGGGAGGTCGCGGAGGTACTCCCGGAAGCCGCGCATGCAGGTCGGACAGAAGCACCCGCCGTACTGGAGCGACGTGAGCGGCACCTCCGCCTCGTCGAAGTGCACGCCGTGGACGCCCGCGTCGATCTGCAGCCGCACGATCGCCTTGAGGTACTCGCGCCAGACCGGGTTGTTGCGGTCCATCATGTAGTTCCAGTGCTCCCGGTCGGGGCACTCGATCCACAGGGCGTGAAGCGGTTCCCCGTGGATGTTCCGCTGCGCGCACTCCTCGAGGATGTCGGTCACCTCGTTGCCGTCCGCGTCGAGGAGCGGCTCGGGGAAGTACCTCGACCGCGCCGGCCACAGGTTCGGGTAGCGGTCCTGCCAGAACTCGCGCATCCCGAGCCAGTCGCGCCTGCCCGCGTCCCGGGTCTCGTTGAGCGCGAGGACGGTCGTTTCGCCCTCGTCGAGCTCGACCGGGTACTCCCACGCGTGCTCGAACACCACGCCGAAGACCTTGATGCCGCGCTTGCCGCACTCCGCGATGAACTCGCTGTCGTTGACGAACCCGTAGACGCGGTAGCGCGGCGGGACCTCGCCGAACGCCTCCTCCTCGAGGTACGGCAGCGCGATGTTGCCGCCGCCCAGCGCCGACCAGACGAGCATCGTCGCGCGGTAGTCGTCGAGGTGGTCGATCATCCGCAGACGCCGCGGCGGCAGGCTCGGGTGGTAGTTGTGCTGGCCGGGGAACCACGCGTCGAAGTACGCGCCGCGTTCGATCCGCCGGCGGAGCCCGCCGGCCACCGTCTCGTCGTTCGCGCTCACGACCAGATCGAGTCCCCGGTGTCGGGATCGAAGAACTGGAGGTTCGCGGTGTCGACGCCGATCTCGATCGTGTCGCGCTCGCGCGCCTTCGTGTGGGCGTCGAACCGCGCGATGAACGTCGAGGTCGCGCCGCGCGCGGTCTGCTGCTCGAGCTCCTCGACGTCGTGGCCGGCGTCGGCGAGCAGCTCCTTCGTGTCCTCGGTCAGGACCGGCGGAGAGTCGACCGTGAAGTGGACGAGCGCCTCGTGGCCCATGTCCTCGAGGAGGTCGACGCCGGTGCGGATGCGGCGGTCCTCGGGGAAGGACGAGAGCGCGGCGTCCTCCATGTCCTCGGGACGGATCCCCAGGATCACGCGCTTGCCCTCGTAGCGGCGCAGACCGGGTCGCTCGTCGAGGGCCGCGTCGTCCAGGGCGAGCCGCTGCCCGGCGAACTCGACCGCGCGCGTCCCGTTCGCGACGTACGTCGCGTCGACCAGGTTCATCGCGGGCGACCCGATGAACCCGGCCACGAAGAGGTTGGCGGGTCGGCGGTAGAGGACCTGCGGCCGGTCGACCTGCTGGAGCAGCCCCTTCTTGAGGACGGCGACCCGGTCGCCCATCGTCATCGCCTCGATCTGGTCGTGCGTCACGTAGAGCGAGGTCACGTGGACGTCGCGCTGCAGCCGCGAGATCTCGGCGCGCATCTGGACGCGCAGCTTCGCGTCGAGGTTCGACAGCGGCTCGTCCATCAGGAACGCCTTCGGCTCGCGGACGATCGCCCGCCCCATCGCGACGCGCTGCCGCTGGCCGCCCGAGAGCTGGCCCGGCTTGCGGGTCAGCAGCTCGTAGAGCTCGAGCGTGCGCGCCGTCTCGTCGACCCGCTCGCGCACCGCCGGCTTCTTCATCTTCCGCAGCCGGAGGCCGAACGCCATGTTGTCGAACACCGACATGTGGGGGTACAGGGCGTAGTTCTGGAACACCATCGCGATGTCGCGGTCCTTCGGCGCGACGTCGTTGACCACCCGGTCCCCGATCCGCACGGTCCCGTCGGTCACGTCCTCGAGCCCGGCGACCATGCGGAGCGAGGTCGTCTTGCCGCACCCCGACGGGCCGACGAGCACCATCAGGGCGCCGTCCTCGACCGTCAGATCGAGCGAGTCGACGGCGACGGTGCCGTCGTCGAACACCTTCGTGACGCCTTCGAAGACGATCTCAGCCATCTCAGACTCCTCCGATGCCGACGGGATCGAACGAGACCTTCGCGACGTCGGTGCGACCCGTCCCCTCCAGGATCAGGACGACCGCCACCCCCGGGCGTTCGACGGCGAAGGGCGCGCCGTGCCACACCGCGCGGTCCATCACGACGCCGCCACCTGCGGGCACGCGGAACACCCGGAAGGTCTCGAGCGGCGGGAGCCGCACGGGCTCCTGGCGATGCTCGGGCGGCCCGACGTACAGGAGGACGTCGGTCGACATCGCGAGCACGGCCTCCTGCGTCCGCAGATGCCGTTCGGCCCAGTCGAACGAGCGCGTCCCCGGCTCCAGGTCGAGGTAGCCGACGCCCATCGCGCGGCCGTCTCCCGACAGGAGCGCGGTCTCCGCCCACCAGGTCCATCCGGGTCCCGCGGCGTCGTTCGGTCGCTCGGGCCGTGAGATCACGCGGCCGTAGGGCGCGAACGCGTCGGGCGTCAGCGGCTCGGCGATGAGCTCCATGCCCTACCGCGCCTCCGAGACGGCCGGGACGAGCCTCGGCGGGCCGGCGATCCCGGACGGCCGGTCGACCCCGTTCAGCAGGTTCGCGATCGTGTTCGCCACCCGGAGCACGATCTCGTTCGCGCCCGGCCGAAGCAGATCCGTGACGTCCACCGAGTACGGGTCCCACAGGCGGACGCCGGCGATCGCTCCGTTGATCTCGACCTCGAGCACGTCGTCGCGCATCGGGACGTCGAGGAGGATCCGCGTGCCGTCGGCGACGGCGGGCCGTTCGACCGTCGCCCGGTACGCGCCGGTGCCGGACAGGAAGGGATACCCCAGCTCGGTCCACGGGGCGGGGCGGACGTCGCGCTCGGCCTCGACGAGGCGGTGCGCGCCTCCGTCGCTCGCGACGCCGAAGGAGCCGACGAGCTTCAGGTGGTCGACGATCCCGCCCGTCGCGCGCTCGACCGTGAGCCGGATCGCGAGCTCGTTCACCCCGGGGACCACCAGCCTCGAGAGGTCGACCTCCTGCATCTGCGCGTCGAACCTCGCGCGGACGGGCGCGTCGTCGACGAGCGCGCCGTTCAGGTGGATCCGCATCGCGGACCCGTCGAACCCGTCGATCACGAGCGCGAGCCGCTCGGGCACGTCCGCGACCGTGAACGACGCGCGGTACCAGACGGGGATCGGGAACGGGCGGTCCGGCTCGGCCGGCAGCTGGTAGGCCCACGCCCCGGCGACGACGTCGAGCCACTCGCGTCCGGCCGTCGGCCCCGTGGTGTAGACCGCGGGGTCGCCGTCCCGCTCCTCCGCCGCCTTCCACGCCGTGAGCACGAGCGCGTTGTCCCCCTCGGGCTCGAACGTCCACGGCCCCTCGAGCGTCACCGCCGCGTCCTCGTCGCGAGCGGGCGGGCGCGCGGCGACGGCGGCGTCCCCGCCGCCGACCACGAACACCGAACCGACCGGCGGCAGCTCGAGCTCGAACCGCGTCCGGCCGTCCGTCGTCCGCACCCCGGCGGGCGCGAGCTCCTCGCCCGTCGACGGGTCCCACAGGACCGGCGAGACGCTCGCGGCGACCGACATCGTCGCCTCCTGCGGCTCGGTCGTCGGATTGATCACGAAGAACACGTCGCGGCCGTCCCGCACGCGGTGCAGGCAGAAGAGCTCGTCGTTGGAGATCTCGACGTCGGGCTCGATCAGCTCCGAGATCGCGGCGCCGAGCGCCTCGCCGAGCGCGCCGGCCGTGGTCGTCCCGTCGAGGACCGCCGACGGCTCGGCCGTCACGAACGCGCCACGACCGCCGCCGGGGTGCTGGACCACCTGGCCCGTCCCGAGCAGCGCGTCGATCCGTGGCTCGATGTCGACCAGACCGTCCGTGGCGATCGCGGCCCGCGGCGCCCGGACCATGCCGAGCACCCGGCCGCCGGCGGCCGCCAACCGCTCGAGCGTCTCGAGCGTGCCTACACGCACGTGCGTCATCGGCGGCACGATCACGAGCTCGAAGTCCTCCTCGCCGATGCGCAGGCGGCCGTCCGAGACGTCCGCGGCGGCGAGCGACTCCTCGTCGACGTAGTCGAAGTCGTGGTGCAGCCGCAGCAGCAGGTCGGTCAGCCGGTTCAGCCCCGACTCGATGACCTTCGAGTCCTCCGTGACGTCCTGGGGCAGGTAGGACGCGAACATCGAGTCGATCGGCCAGACGACCGCCACCTTCGCGACGTGGCGCCCGCCGGTGAGCATCTCCGAGAGGCGGCTCATGTACGTCGAGAACCCCTCGTAGTACCGCCACCAGGGGTACTGGTAGAACATCGAGGGCGGCCAGTCGCGCTTGCGGGCGCCTTCGAGCGTGTAGTGGAAGCCGTGCGGGTTCAGCACGTTGACGCCGAGCACGAACTCCCAATCCGCGATCCACTTCATCCGCTGCATCGTCGCGTCCATGAAGATGCCGCCGAACGACTCGCAGATCAGCCGCTCGCTCCCGACCTGGTGCGCGGCCGAACTCGCCACCTTGATCGCCACGTGCTGGTCGGGAGCCTCGCGCGTGCCGATCACGGGGTAGAGGTGGTCGACCGCGACGACGTCCATGTTCCGGTAGTGGTGGAAGAGGTTGCCCTCGACGCGGACCATCCGGCGCAGCCACTCCTCGTAGAGCAGGTGCGCGGTGAACACGACGCCCTGGTCCCGGCACCAGTCGCGGATCTGCGCGTAGTACGCGCTCGAGTAGAACTCGGTCAGCGTCGTGTAGAAGTCGTGGCGGATCTTCGCCGCGTCCGGCCGGAGATCGAAGAACAGGTCGACGAGCCGCGGCCGCAGGTCGTAGCCGTTGCGCTCGCGGAACCGGCCGAACATCTCCTTGGTCCACGGCACGATCGGATCGTCGGCCGCGCTGCGGAAGTAGTGCATCGCCGGCTCGTCCGAGTAGAACCCGACCAGCCGGCCCGCCAGCGTCCCGATCGCGTCGGCGTACGGCTGGTACCCGAGCTGGAGGAACGTCGTCGTCGACTCGGGGTCGAGGGCGTCGATGTAGTAGTCGGCGCGCTTCTCGACGATGTAGCACAGCCGCCACGTCCCCGGCGGGACCTCCCACGGCACGACCTTCTCGAAGGACAGGTTGCGCGTGAGGTCGATCACTCGGTCGTCCTCGCCGATCGCGAACGCCGCCACGGGGGTCGACCGCTCGAAGTCGAGGTAGCGGCTGTCCTCCCCGGTCAGGCACATGAACCACGGGCCGGTGATCTCGAACGAGACGCACTCGATGTACCGCTGCGCGAGGTCCGGTCTCGCCGCGAGGACACGCTTGTCGGCCGTGCCGCTCGGCCAGTTCATCTCGTCGTAGATCCACGTCGCGAGGCCGAGCTCGTTCGCCTCGTCCACGGCGAGCCGGATCCGTTCGAGGTACGTGTCGCCGACGTACGGCATCTCGAGCCCGTAGCGCCCGTGCAGGATCACGCCCTGCATGCCCTTGTCGCGCAGCTCGCGGAGCTGGAACCGCATCTCGTCGGGATCGAGCTCGCCGTTGAGGAACCAGAACGGGAGGATCCCGTAGTCGCGCGAGGGCTCGCGGAAGGTCTCGATCCTCGTCGGGCGGGCCGCCATCCGCGGTCGCTCGGTCGGGGGTCGCATCGTCGTCGTCACGGGTTCACCGTCGCTTTCACGAATCCGTCGGGTCGATCGACCGCCGTCGCGAACGCCTCGTCGATCCGGTCGAGCGGGAACCGGTGCGTGACCATCCCCTCGAGCGAGATCCGCCCCGAGGTCAGCAGCCGCGTCCCGCGTTCCATCCCGCGCAGGATCGTCGCGACCTCGCGGAAGTGGCCGTTCGCGATCCGGAACGCCATCCAGTTCCACTCGGCGAGCGGGATCCGGCGCGGCTCGCCCTGGTGGTAGCCGCCGATCACGATCGTCCCGCTCATGCGCGTCGCCTGGCCGGCCGCCACGAGACCGGCTTCGACGCC
>DASPIF010000389.1:0-6362 GCA_035629255.1 Actinomycetota bacterium
CCCCTACCCCTAGCCGGCGAGCGCCACGACGAGCTCGTTCAGCAGGAGCATGCCGCGTTCGGTCGGCACCAGCGCACCGTCGTCGTCGCGCAGGAGACCGCTCGCGAGGAACGGCGCTGCCTTGTCGGGCTCGATCCACGACGACGGCACGCCCTCGAGGATCCGCAGCCGCAGGAACACCTCCTCGAGATACGCGTCGCTCGGCTCGAGCTGCTCACCGCCGCCGATCGGAAGGTCGCCCGCCTCGACCATCGTCATGTATTCCTCGGGCGGGCGGACGTTCCACCAGCGGCGGTCGTCGCGGTACGCGTGCGCGCCGGCGCCGAGCCCGACGTACGGACGGCGCTCCCAGTACCCGAGGTTGTGGCGGCACTCGAACCCGGGGCGCGCCCAGTTCGATACCTCGTAATGGACGTAGCCGGCGTCGCGGAGGGTCTCGCACGCGAGCGCGAACATGTCGGCCTGGACGTCACCGTCCGGCGGCGGCACCGCGCCCGTCGCGATCCGACGGCCGAGCGCCGTCGCGGGCTCGACCGTCAAGGCGTACGCCGAGACGTGCTCGGGGCCGAGGTCGATCGTCTCGAGGAGCGTGCGCTCCCACGATTCGAGCGACTCGCCCTCGGCGCCGTAGATCAGATCGAGGTTCACGTTGCGGTAGCCCGCCCCCCGCGCGGCCCCGAACGCGCGGCGGACCGAGGCCGGATCGTGCAGCCGCTCGAGCGACGCGAGCACCGCGGTGTCGAACGACTGCGCGCCCATCGACAGTCGGTCGTAGCCGGCCTCGAGGAGCGCCGAGAGCTTCGCGCGGTCGACGGTGTCGGGGTTCGCCTCGATCGTGACCTCGGCGTCCTCGTTGACCTCGAACCGGTCGCGGAGGTTCACGAGGAGCCCCTTCAGGTCCGCAGCGTCGAGCGTCGTCGGCGTCCCCCCGCCGAGGAACACGCTCACGATCTCCTCCCCCGTCCACGCCGGCGCGACGAGATCCATCTCCGCGAGCAGCCCGCGCACGTACCGTGGCGCGAGGTGGTCGAGGCCCGCGTACGCGTTGAAGTCGCAGTAGCCGCAGCGCGTGAGGCAGAACGGCACGTGGACGTAGATCCCCGCGGTCACTTCTTCGCCTCGACCTTCTGGTCCACGCGGAGCGCGGCGATGAACGCCTCCTGCGGGACGTCGACCCGGCCAACGCGGCGCAGGCGCGCCTTGCCCTTCTTCTGCTCCTCGAGGAGCTTGCGCTTGCGCGTGATGTCGCCGCCGTAGCACTTGGCGAGCACGTCCTTGCGCTTGGCCTTCACCGTCTCGCGCGCCACGATCCGCGCGCCTATGGAGGCCTGGATCGCGACGTCGAACAGCTGTCGCGGGATCAGGTCCTTCAGACGCTCGACCATCTGCCTCCCGTACGGGTACGCCTTGTCGCGGTGGACCACCGCGCTGAACGCGTCGACGGGCTCGCCGTGGAGCAGGACGTCGACGCGGACGAGCTCGCTCGGTTCGTACCCCATCGGCTCGTAGTCGAGGGATGCGTAGCCCCGGCTCCGCGACTTCAGCTGGTCGAAGAAGTCGAAGATGATCTCCGCCAGCGGCAGGTGATAGTGCACCTCGACCCGGGTCGTCGACAGGTACTTCATGTCGAGCATGTCGCCCCGGCGCGACTGGCAGAGCTCGAGGACCGCGCCGAGGTACTCGCTCGGGGTGATGATCGTCGCGAGGACCATCGGCTCCTCGACGCGGTCGTAGGTCCCGGGCGTGGGCATCTCGCTCGGGTTGTGCACCACGATCGTGTCCTCGCCGCGGATCACGTGGAACTCGACGTTCGGGGCCGTCGAGATCAGCTCGAGCCCGTACTCGCGCTCGAGGCGTTCGCGGACGATGTCCATGTGGAGCAGCCCGAGGAACCCGCACCGGAACCCGAACCCGAGCGCCTGCGACGTCTCCGGCTCGTAGTGCAGCGCCGCGTCGTTCAGCTTCAGCTTGTCGAGCGCGTCGCGGAGCTCCGAGTAGTCGCCGCCTTCGGAGGGGAACAGGCCGCTCCACACCATCGGCAACGGCTCGCGGTATCCCGGAAGCGGGTCCGTCGCGCGGTGCTTGCCCCCGTCGACGATCGTGTCGCCGACCTTGACCTGGTGCACGTCCTTGAGGCCGGTGATCAGGTACCCGACCTCCCCCGCCTCGAGCTGCGGGACGGCGACCGCCTCCGGCGCGAAGATCCCCGCCTCCTCGGCCTCCGAGTCGAGCGACGTCGCGATGAAGTGGACCCGCGCGCGGCTCTTCAGGATGCCGTCCGCCACGCGGACGTACGCGACCACCCCGCGGTACGCGTCGAACGACGAGTCGAAGATCAGCGCGCGGAGCGGCGCCCCCCGGTCCGCCACCGGCGCCGGCACCACGTCCGTGATGCGCTCGAGCAGCGTGGCCACGCCCTCGCCGGTCTTGCCCGAGACGGCGAGCACGTCCTGCGGCTCGCACCCGACGAGCTCGGCGAGCTCGCGACCGACCTCGACGGGGTCGGCCGCCGGGAGATCGATCTTGTTGAGGACCGGGACGATGGTGAGGCCGGCGTCGCGCGCGAGATGGTAGTTCGCCAGCGTCTGCGCCTCGAGCCCCTGCGCCGCGTCGACCAGCAGGACCGCGCCCTCGCACGCCGCGAGCGAGCGTGAGACCTCGTACGTGAAGTCGACGTGCCCCGGCGTGTCGATCAGGTTGAGCTCGTAGCCGTTCCAGGCGAGCCGGACGGCCTGCGCCTTGATCGTGATCCCGCGCTCGCGCTCGAGGTCCATCTTGTCGAGGTACTGCGCCCGCATGTCGCGGTCGGCGACGGCGTGGGTGAGCTCGAGCAGCCGGTCGGCCAGGGTCGATTTCCCGTGGTCGATGTGCGCGATGATGCAGAAGTTGCGGATCCGGGTGGGCTCGGTCACGCGCCCATGGTACGGGCGCGGGCGGCCGCGTCCGGGCGCCGATCAGGCCTCGGACCAGCGCGAACCCGCTGGTACACTCGCTCGTCCATGGCCAACATCAAGTCCCAGATCAAGCGCAACCGCCAGAACGAGCGCCGTCAAGAGCGCAACAAGGCGGTTCGGACCGCGTTGAGAACCGCCTCGAAGAAGGTTCGCACGGCGACCTCAGCGGATGACGCGCAGGCGCAGGTGCGTGAGGCGTCGCGGGCGCTCGACAAGGCCACGTCCAAGGGCATCCTGCACAAGCGCACCGCCGCCCGCCGCAAGTCGCGCCTGGCCAAGGCCGCGAACCGCGTCGACGCCGCCTAGCCTCACCTTCTGTCCTCCTTGCGTCGCAGCCCGCTCGCGCGGGTAGGGATGCGCCATGCGCTACGTCGCCCTCGCCGTGGACTTCGACGGCACGATCGCGAAGGACGGCGAGGTCCCCGAGCACGTCACCGATGCCCTGCACCGCGTCCGCGAGAGCGGTCGGCGGACGATCCTCGTCACCGGTCGCGAGCTCCCCGAGCTCCGCGAGACCTTCGTCGGGATCGGCGTCTTCGACCGGGTCGTGGCCGAGAACGGTGCCGTCGTCTTCGACCCCGAGCGCCGCGAGACGCGGACGCTCGGAGAGCCGCCGCCGAGCGGGTTCGTCGAGACGCTGAAGCGGCGCGGCGTCGACCCGATCAGCGTCGGTTCGGTGATCGTCGCGACGTGGGAGCCGCACGAGACCGCCGTCCTCGAGACGATCCGCGACCTCGGGCTCGGTCTCCAGATCGTCTTCAACAAGGGCGCGGTGATGGCGCTGCCGAGCGGCGTCGACAAGGCGACGGGCCTGGCAGCCGCGCTCGACGATCTCGGGCTGTCGGTGCACAACGTCGTCGGGGTCGGCGACGCCGAGAACGACCACGCCTTCCTCGAACGGTGCGAGCTCTCCGTCGCCGTCGGCAACGCGCTCGACGCCCTCAAGGAGCGCTGCGACCACGTCACCCGGGGCGAGCGCGGTGACGGGGTGATCGAGCTGATCGAGGGGATCCTCGAGGACGACCTGCGCAGCCTCGACGAACGCGTGGGGCGGCACGACATCCCGATCGGCTCCGTCGGCGAGGAACGCGTCACGCTCCGGCCGTACCGCAGCAACGTGCTCGTCGCGGGGCCGTCCGGCAGCGGCAAGTCGACGATGGTGGCGGCGTTCGTCGAGGGGGTGCTGGCGCAGCGGTATCAGTTCTGCCTGATCGATCCCGAGGGTGACTACGAGGACCTCGAGCGCGCGACGGTGCTCGGCTCTCCCGATCACGCGCCCACCGTTCCCGAGGCGATCGAGCTGCTCTCCGATCCCGCTCGGAGCCTCGTCCTGAACCTGCTGGGCGTCCGGCTCGACGACCGTCCGGGGTTCTTGGCCTCGTTCCTGCCCCGGCTCCAGGAGCTCCGGATGGAGAGCGGACGGCCGCACTGGATCATCGTCGACGAGGCTCACCACCTGCTGCCGGCCTCGCTCCAGCGCGCGGGCGAGATGCTGCCGAAGCGCGTCGGTTCGCTCGTGATGGTGACCGTCCATCCCGACTGGGTGAACCGCGAGGCGCTCGAGAGCGTGGGGACGCTGCTCACGCCGGCGAGGGGCGCGCAGGACACGGTCACCACGTTCGCGTCCGCGATCGGCGCGGACCTCCCCGACACGACCGGGGCGCCGGCGAAGGAAGGACAGGCCGTCGCGTGGTTCCGGTTCCTCGACGAGCAACCCTTCGCGTTCGACCCGCTGGAGCCTTCGGGCGAACGGCGGCGTCATCTCCGCAAGTACGCAGAGGGCGACCTCGAGGAGGACGCCTTCTACTTCCGGGGACCGGACGACAAGCTGAACCTGCGCGTGCAGAACCTCGTGCTGTTCGCGCAGATCGCCGACGGCATCGACGACGAGACGTGGGCGTTCCACCTCGAACGCGGGGACTACGAACGGTGGTTCCGACTCGCGATCGGCGACGACGAGCTCGGCGATCTCGCGGCGTCGGCCGCCGTCGGGGACACCGCCGACGCGCGGCGCACGATCATCGACGCGATCGAGGAGCGGTACACCGCCCCGGCCTAGCGATCAGACGCCGACGAGGGTCGGCGCCCCCGCGATCGCGGCGATGACGATCGGCAGGACGATGTCGTCCGTCGCGCCGGACTTGAGCGCGCGGTCGGCCCAGGCGACGCGCTCGTGGATCGCGACGAGCTCGTCGAGCGAGAACCGACGCGCCTGGTCGCGATAGCGGCGCGCCTGCCACTCGAACCGCAGACCGGCGGCGCGTGCGACGTCGGCGGGCGGTGTCCGGTCCGGCAGCGAGCGGACACGGATCAGGTCGCGCAGACGCGACGATATGCCCCCGAGGATCGGCAGACCCTCGCCTCCGCCCTCGAGGAGCGTGCGCAGCGAGCGCATCGCACCGGCGAGGTCGCGGCCGAACGCGCGGTCGCACAGGTCCCACACGTGCTGCTCACCGAGGCCGCGGAACTGGCGTCGGACGATCTCCGCGGTGATGCGCTCGCCCGCGAACGCCGAGGCGAGCTGCGTCACGGCCTGGTCGAGCGCGGCCGGATCCTCGCCGAGCGTGTCGACGAGCGCGGGCGCGGCGTCGGGTGCGACGGGCACGCCGCGCTCCTTCGCGCGTTGCAGGATCCACCCCGGGAGGTCTTTCCGCGCGACCTTGACCTCGATCACCGCGCCGGCCCCGTCGATCGCCTTGGCGAGCGACGCCGGTGGCTTCGCTCGCTCGCCCACCTGCGCGAGCAGGATCAGGCGGGCGTCGGGATCGGGCGCGGTGGCGTACGCCTTGATCTCGGCGACGGCGGCGGCGTTCAGGCCGCGCGCGTCGCTCACAAGGAGGGCCCGGCGCTCGCCGAACAGCGACGGCGTGGCGAGATCCGCGAGCTCGCCGCCCTGCCAGTCCGCGCCGTCGATCTCACGCGGACGGAGGTCACCGAGGATCGCGAGACCCGCTTCCCGCAGGAGGAACGCGTCCTCGCCCCAGAGCAGCTGGATCGGCGCGTCGGTCTTCGTCGCCTTCGACGGGCTCACGCCGCCGAGTCTACGGAGACCAGGCCCGCGCGGAACGTGATCGTCACGTCCCCGGCCCGGTCGGTTCGCACGACCTCCGCGCCGGTCGCGCGGAGCCACCCGAGGACCTCTGGCACCGGGTGGCCATAGGGGTTCGGCCCGACGCTGACGACGGCGACCGCAGGATCGATCGCTTCGAAGAACGGTCGGATCGAGGTCGCCGCGCCGTGATGGGGCACCTTGAGGACGTCGGCGTGGAGGTCCGCGTCCCCGTCGAGCAACGCTTGCTGCGCCGGCTCCTCCGGTTCGGTCGCGAGCAGGACCGAGTCACCGCCGAGGCTCACCCGGAGCACGATCGCGTCGTTGTTGGTGTCCGACTCGGTCCCGGACCAGCAGCG
>DASPIF010000390.1:0-2157 GCA_035629255.1 Actinomycetota bacterium
AGCGCGCCGAAGCGCACCACATCTGCGGGCACACCTTCACGACGAACTCCTGTCCCCACCCGTACGCGCCGCTGACGCGTACGGACGCGTACGGCTATCCGGTGCATCCGACGTCCGGCTACCCCGTCGACGACGACGGCCGGCTCTACCTCTCGAGCCGGCAGGAGCGAAGCAAGATCTGTCAGACGACCGTGCCGCAGCGGTACCCGTTCGTCCGCAACCCGCGGTACGGCGGCGGATGGAGTCGGTGCTGCAACGGACGGATCAGGCACATCCAGGACTGCTGCTCGACGTCGAGGATCCGGATCAACGGAGACGCGTCGGTCCGCGGATACTGTCCGCGGACGCTGCGCGTCTTCTGCGTCTCCTATCAGGAGCTGAACGTCCGGTGCTGACCGCGCCGCTCGTCGGCGCCGTGATCGTGGCGTCCGTCATGGCCGGCATCACGACGTTGTTCGGCCCCTGAGGCCTGTCGATGGTGGAGACCATCACCCCCGTGGTCCACGGGGGCCGTCGAGCCACGTGGGGGTGGTTCCTCGCGCTGCACGTGGCCGGGGCGACGCTCGCCGCCGGCGCGTTCGGCGCCCTGCTCGGGCTCGTCGGCTATGGGCTGCGGGCACCGTGGGCAGGTGTAGGCCTGATCGCGATCGCGCTCGCCGGGCTCGCCTACCTCGTCCGCGAGGCGCTCGGCCTCCGCGTGCCGGTGCCACAGCTGCGACGTCAGGTCCCGGACTGGTGGCGCACGTACTTCCCGTTCGGTCCCTCGGCGTTCCTGTACGGCATGGGGCTCGGCGTCGGGTTCCTCACGTACCTCACGCACGGCACGCTCGTCGTCGTTTCGGTCGCGGCGGTCGCGACCGGTCGCCCGTTGCTCGCAGCCGTTCTGCTGGCGCCGTTCGGAGCGGCACGCGGCGCGACCGCGGTCGTCGCCCGCCGCGCGCGAACATCCGAGGCGAGCGGCGCGCTGGTGCAGCGTCTCGCCGACGCCGCGTCGTGGCGAGCGTGGCGCGTGGGCCACGCCGTCGTCCTCGGAGCGGTCGTCGTGGCGGCGCTCGTCGCGCTCGAGGATGCATCGTGGCGCGGAGCCGATGTCGCCGACATCGCGGCGGCGATGCTGACCGTGGCGTTCGGCGCCGCGGGCGTCTCCAAGGTGGTTGCGAGCCGCCGGTGGCGACGGGCGCTCCGCTCGTACGCCATCCCGAGGCCGCTCGAGGGTGTCGTCCTCGTCGGCGTTCCGGCGGCCGAGCTCGTGATCGCGATCCTCCCGCTCGTCGGTCTGCCGGCGACGGCCGGGATCGGCGCGGCGGCGCTCCTCATCGCGTTCTCCGTCGCGATCGTGGTCGCTCGCGTCCGACGCGGACGGCAGCTCGTGTGTGGATGCTTCGGCGGGGTGACGACGCGTGACTATGGCGTTCTCCTGGCTCGGAACGCGCTCCTGGGCGCCGCGGCGGTCGTCGCGTCCGCGGCCGGCGTCGACCGTGCGAGCGTCAGGAGCGTGTCGATGCCCAGGGGTGACGAGCTCCTGCCGGCCGCGCTCGTGCTCGCGGGGCTCGTTCTGTCGACGTGGACCGTCGCGTCGGCCATCCGTTCGCTGCGCGGTGGGAGGATCGCGTCGTGAGGCGCCGAGGGGTCGCCGCGGTCGTGACGGTTGGGACGTTCGTTTCGATCGTCGGCTTCGGATCCGCCGTCACGAGCGCGAGCCACACCGACACGCCCGATCGGAACGACACCGAGGGTCGTTTCGACGTTCGGGCGGTCCACCTCGATCACTATCCCCAGCCGATGAGGTGGACGTTCCGCACGTTCTCGGGGTGGACGATCGACCAGGTCTGGGATCGAGGGTTCTTCGTCCTCGAGCTCGACACGCGGGGTGACCGGGACATCGACGAGCGGATCCTGGTGCAGTCGGACGGCCGCAAGCTCGAGGCGGGGCTGATCACGATCCGCCCCGACGGGCGCGAGCGGATCCGGACACGCCTGCACGCGTCGAAGGACGGGTCGCGGAGCGCCTCGGTGGAGGTCGCGCTGCGACGACTCGGGATCGGGAGCTCCCGCGAGCTGTTCCGTTGGTACGCGTACTCGATCTTCACGGGCGCGGAGTGCCGCCGGGTCTGCGTGGACCGCGTCCCCGATCGGGGGAGCCTCGAGCAGTTGCTC
>DASPIF010000391.1:0-3234 GCA_035629255.1 Actinomycetota bacterium
ACCTCCGCCTCGGCGAGTTCGACGTCCTGGTCGGGATCAACCTGCTCCGCGAGGGACTGGACCTCCCCGAGGTCTCGCTCGTCGCGATCCTCGACGCGGACAAGGAGGGGTTCCTGCGCTCCGAGACGTCCCTCGTGCAGACGATCGGCCGCGCCGCTCGGAACGTGGACGGCACCGTGCTGATGTACGCCGACGACGTCACCGACTCGATGCGCGCGGCCATCGGCGAGACGCAGCGTCGCCGCATGATCCAGATCGCGCACAACGCGGAGCACGGCATCGATCCGCAGACGATCCGCAGGAAGGTCACCGACATCCTCCTCACGATGTCGCTCGACACCGGCAGGGCGCCGACGCCCGAGAAGCGGCGTCGCAAGCGCGACCTGCCCGAGATGCCGAGCGAGGAGCTCGAGCGCCTGATCCAGCAGCTCGAGGAGGAGATGCACGAGGCCGCGAAGGATCTCCGGTTCGAGTACGCGGCGCGTCTCCGCGACGAGGTCGTCGATCTCCGCAAAGAGCTGAAGGCGCTCCGCGCCGCCGGCGTCGGCGCCTGAGGCCCACGGGCGACCGGGCCACGCCGCTCGGGCTAGGGTTCGCGCGTGACGGCCACGCTGCGGATCGACGCGCCGGCGATCTGGGCCGGCCGCGGGGCGCTGATCCGCGACGCATCGATCGTCCTCGACGGTGCGGTGGTCCGCTCGGTCGGTCCTCGGGCCGCCGCGACGGGCGCCGAGGAGCATCTCGTCGCGGACGGCGTGCTGTTGCCGGCCATCGTCGACCGTCACGTCCACATCCGGCTCGCCGATCCCGGCGCCGTCCTGGCAGGTGGCGTGGCCGCCGTCCGGGATCTCGCGTGGGTTCCGGACGAGATCTTCGCGCTCGCCGAGTCCTCGGAGTTGCCGACGTTCCGCGGACCGTTGATCCGCGCGGCGGGTCCGATGCTGACGGCCCCGACGGGATATCCGACCGAGGATCGCTGGGCGCCGCGGGGCACCGGGCTCGAGATCCGTGGTCCGGATCATGCCCGCGCTGCCGTGGAGGAGCTCGCGACGCGGGGGGCAGCGGCGATCAAGGTCTCGCTCAACGCCGACGCGGGACCGACGCCGAGCGACGCCGAGCTCGCGACGATCGTGGAGACCGCGCACGCGCGAGGGGTCCCCGTCACCGCGCACGTCCAGGGCGCCGGTCAGGCCGAACGGGCCGTGGGCGCGAGCGTCGACGAGTTCGCCCACGCGCCGTGGACCGAACGCCTGTCGGACGATCTCCTCGGTCAGGCCGCCCGCGCCACGCGCATCGTCTCGACGCTCGACATCCACTCGTTCGGGGAGATCACGCCCGAGCTGCGGATCGCGTGCGACAACCTCGTCCGGTTCCGCGCGGCCGGCGGGACCGTCGTCTACGGCACGGACCTGGGGAACGGCGCGATCCCGGCCGGGATCGATCTGCGCGAGGCGCTGCTGCTGCACGAGGCGGTCCGCATGCGGCCGGACGAGGTCCTCGAGGCGATGACGGCGACGCGCCTGGAGGCCGGGGCGCCGGCGGACCTGATCGTGGTGGGCGACGATCCGACGGTCCGGCTCGAGGCGCTCGGTGACCTCCGGCTGGTCGTCCGCGCGGGTCGCGTGGTCGCAGCGAGCCGCGGATGAGTCACAGGAGCGAGCGGAGCTCCTCGAACGCGTGGTCGACGTCCCCTTCGGTGTTGAAGAAATGCGGGCTGATGCGAAGGCCGTCTCCCCGGTAGTCGGTGCAGACGTCGCGCTCGAGGAGCGCGTGGCAGATCTTGCTCGCCTCGGGGCCGACCCCCACGTTCACGACACCGCCGCGTCCGTCCCGGTCGCGCGGCGTCCGGACCGGGAGGCCGAGCTCGTCGGCCCGTTCGATCACGTGGTCGGTCAGCTCGCCCTGACGATGGCGGATCCGCGCCGGGGTGACCTCGGCGATGACGTCGAGCCCGCCCTCGGCGAGGAAGAACACCGGGGCCGGCGGCGTGCCGTGCTCCAACCGTCGCGCGCTGGGGTGGTACTCCAGGTGCTGGTTGTCGAAGGTGAACGGCTCCGCGGTCGCGAACCAGCCCGTCACCATCGGCTCGAGCCGCGGCAGCAGGTCGCGACGCGCGTACAGGAACGCGAGGCCCGGGCCGCCGCAGAGCCATTTCAGGACGCCCGCCGTGTAGAGGTCGGCGCCGAGGTCGTGGAGGTCGAGCGGCACGATCCCGATCCCGTGGTAGTCGTCGAGGAAGGACAGCGCGCCACGCTCGCGGGCGATCCGGCAGATCTCCTTCGCGTCGACGATCGCGCTCGAGCGATAGAGGACCCGGTTGACCATCACGACGGCCGTTCGCTCGTCGATCGCGCGGTCGTACTCCTCGAGCGGGATCGTGAGGCCGTCGGGGGAGCGGAGCCACTCGATCTCGACGCCGCGCTTCGCGTGCGCGAGCCAAACGTGACCGTCGGTCGGGAAGTCGAGCTCGGACATCACGATCTTGTGCCGCTCGCCGAAGTCCAGCGCGGACGCGATCGTCGCGAGGGCGATGGAGATGTTCGTCGTGATCGCGAGCTCGTCCGGGTCGCATCCCGCGAGTCGGCCGAACGTCGCCTTCAGCCGGCGCATCGACGGGAAGATGTCCTCGAACCACACGTGGTCCGGCGCGCCCTTGCTCGCCCACGCGTCGAGGTAGTCGTCGACGTTCGCGCGCGCCCGCCTCGAGATCGGACCGAGCGACGCGCTGATCAGGTACGTCTTCCGCGCCAGGACCGGGAACTCGTCGCGGTAGGACGCGAGGTCACGCTCGGGCGTCGTCATCCTCCGCCTCGGCGCCCCCGTGTTCGAGCAGGTAGTCGACGTACAGCGGCCGCAGCGCCTCGGCGAGATCGCCTCGATCGGCGTCGACGAGGTCGTTCAGGAGGGCGAGCGGTCGCATGATGTCGCTCTCGCTCCGCTCCTCGTCGCCGGCGGCGGCGCGTGCCTCCGGGATCGTCTTCAGCAGGTCCCACAGGAACCCGACGTCGAGCCGCCGCCACGCCGCCCTCGTCGCGCGGTCGTGCAGCTCGTTCGACGGGAGTGCCTCGAGCTCGTCCCGGGTCGGCATGCGCGCAGCCTAGCCGCTCCCGATCCCGCCGCGCCGCCGGAGACCGCGCCCCCGGGAGGTCGGATCGTCGGCGATCAGCCGAGGGCCCAGCGGCCGAGACCGACGAGACCGCTCGCCACGACGATCCAGACCACGCTCACCTTGAA
>DASPIF010000392.1:0-6392 GCA_035629255.1 Actinomycetota bacterium
GCGACCGTCACCGCCGCGATCGTGGGCGTGAACCCGTAGCGCAGGCTGTTGAAGATCTTGATCGGCAGCGTCTCGACGGAGAACCCGGCGACCAGGAACGAGATGATGTACTCGTTCAGGCTGAGCACGAACGCCGCGGCGTAGCCCGTGATCATCGACGGGACGAGCAGCGGGAACGTGATCGTCCGGAACGTCGTCCTCGGGTTCGCGCCCAGCGTGTGCGCCGCCTCGCGGAGCGAGGGATCCATGGTCTCCATCGCGAGCGAGATCGCGACCAGCGGGAGCGTCGAGAAGAACACCCCGTGCGCGAGGATCACGTTCTCGATCCGCCCCACGTGTCCCGTCGCGTTCCAGAAGACCTGCATCCCGAGCGCGCTGATCACGGGCGGCAGCATGAACGGGAGGATCCCGAGCGCGTACAGGAGCGGCGCGAGCCGGATCCGGTACGCCCGCAGGACGTAGGCGAGCGGCGTGGCGACCAGCACCGCGACCCCTGCGCTCGCCCCCGCGATCGTGACGCTGCGCACGATCGAGTTCCGCCACCCGGCGTCGGTCCACAGCGCCGTGTACCAGGAGACCGAGAAGCCCTCGGGCGGGAAGTCCATGTAGCGGTTCTCGTTGATCGAGACGATCGCGACCACCAGGAGCGGTGCCAGCAGGAAGGCGACCGTGAGCGTCGTGACGGTCCACTTCAGCGTGCGCACCTACGACTCCCTCCGGGTCCTCGTCTCGATCAGCGTCACGATCCCGACGACCGCGAGGGACAGGGCGGTCAGGAAGATCGCCATCGCCGCCGCGAACGGCACGTTCGCGTTGAAGGAAGCCTGGTCGGAGATGTACACCGAGAGCGTCCAGTGCTCCGGCTTGCCGAGGATCGCGGCGATCAGGTACGAGCCCAGGGTGAACACGAACACGAGCAGGAACCCCGCCAGGATGATCGGCCGGCTCATCGGGACGACCACGGTTCGGAAGGTTCGCCACGGCGAAGCTCCGAGCGTCTGTGCCGCCTCGGTGATCTCCCGGTCGAGCCGGGTCAGCGACGGGTACAGCGTCAGGACGCAGTACGGGAACGCGATGTACGACAGCCCGAGCAGCACGGCGACGAAGCTCGGCTGGTACGCCGCGGCCTCGTCCATCAGCCCGATCCACACGAGGATGTTGGAGATCCCCGCCGCCCTGCCGAGCAGAACGCTCCAGGTGAACCCGACGATCACTTCGGACAGCGACAGGGCCGAGAGCACGAGGATCAGCAGCGCGACGTGCGGCCGTCGTCTCATCCGCGTGAGGAAGTACGTGAAGGGGAACGCGATCCCGATGCAGATCGCGCCGGCGACGAGCGAGATCCCGATCGAGAACGCCGCGCGCTCGAGGAAGACGTCGGAGAACAGTCGCTGCCACGAGTTCAGCTCGAACGCAGGTTCATAGAACCCACCTTCGATGCGATGGTAGAAGGACGTCGCGACCATCATCCCGAACGGCACGACGAACAGGACGGTCAGCACCGCGACGGGGATGGCGAGGACGCCATAGGTCCCCCTCGTCGGACGACGCTGCTCGGCCACCCGCCTACCCCCGCACGACCACGCAGGCCTCGGCCGGGAACCGCACCGTGACGCGGTCGCCCTGCGCCACGGCGACGCGGTCGCGTGGGCTCCCGGCGACCACCACGTTCTGCCCGAGCCCGCAGTCGACGTAGCACTCGAACAGCTCGCCGAGATCGCGCACGAACACCACGTCGCCGGACATCACGTTGCCTTCGACGCCGCCCCGAGGGTCACGACCGTCGTCCTCGCGCGACAGGTGCGCGTCCTCGGGCCGCACCGAGATCAGGACCGGGGAGCCCCGCTCCTGCGGAACGCCACCGGAGACGGCGAACTCGACGTCGCGCACGCGGACGCGTCCATCGTTCGTGGCGATGCCCTCGAGGAGGTTCGTGCTCCCGATGAACTTCGCGACGAAGGCCGTGGCGGGCTTGCGGTAGACGTCGAGGGGCGGGCCGACCTGTTCGACGAGCCCCTCACGCATCACGACGACGAGATCCGACATCGTCATCGCCTCGCGCTGGTCGTGCGTGACCATGATGGTCGTGATCCCGAGCTGCTGCTGAAGGAGGCGGAGCTCGACCTGGAGCTGCTCCCGCAGGTTCGCGTCGAGCGCCGACAACGGCTCGTCGAGGAGGAACAGCTTCGGCGAGAGCGCGAGCGCCCGCGCCGTCGCGACGCGCTGCTTCTGACCACCCGAGAGCTGCGAGATCCGCCGGTCGCCGAGACCCTCCAGCGAGACGAGCTCGAGCAGCTCCTGCACGCGGGCCCGGATCTCCGGCTCGGGACGGCCACGGATCCGCAACCCGTAGCCGATGTTCCGCGCGACGGTGAGATGGGGGAACAGGGCGAGCGACTGGAACACCATCCCGATGTCGCGCAGGTGCGGCGGCGTCGCGGTGATGTCCTCGCCGTCCACCAGGACGCGACCCTCGGTCGGCCGCTCGAGACCCGCGATCATCCGCAGCGTCGTCGTCTTCCCGCAGCCGGAGGGGCCGAGGAACGAGATCAGCTGCCCGGTTGGCAGCTCGAGATCGATGCCGGCGACGGCGGTCGTGCCGCCGAACCGCTTGACCAGGCCCTCGAGCCGCAGTCCTCCCCGCGCGTCCACTACGGTGCGTCCGCGCCCGCTAGGAGAGGATCATCTCCGTCCACTGCTGGTCGATGAAGTCCTCCCACTCGTCGTACATCTCGTACTTGGGCCGGAGCGCGACCTCCGGGCCGGGTCCGCTGAACGCCTCGTACTCCTCGTCGGTCAGGTCCATCGTCTCGGCCTTCGCGGTCGGCGTCGTCCCGAGCGTGCGCGCGAGCTCGGCCTGGATCTCGGGCCGGCTCATGTAATCGATGAACGCGATCGCGCCGGCGACGTTCTCGCTCGTCTTCGTGATCGCCCAGAACCCCGAGTCGAGGATGGCGCCCTCGTCGGGGAACACGCTCCGGAGCGGCTCGCCCTGCGAGGCCGCGTACGTGGTGATGTCGTGGTAGAACTGGCCGAGCGACACCTCGCCGGTGTTGAAGGCTTGCTGCGCCTGCGCCTCGTCCCGGTACCACAGCTTCACGTTCGGCTTGACCTCCTGCAGCTTGGTCAGCACCTCGACGACGCCGTCCTGGGTCTCGAGGATGTCGTAGCCGCCGAAGTAGGTCTGCGCCGTGATCTCGATGAGGTACGAGTTCGCGGCGTTGCGCAGGAGCGCGAGCTCGCCCTCCCAGGCGGGGTCCCAGAACGCCTCCCAGCTCGTCGGGCTCTCCTGGACCCGGTCGGTGTTGGAGACGATCGTGATGTACCAGGACACCGCACCCACGCCGGTCACGTTGCCGGCGTCGTCGGTCCGGATGTAGCCCTCGGCGATGTCCGCCGCGCTCGCGATCGCATCGACCGGATACGTCGCGAGCACATCGCCCTTGATCGCGCGCTGGATCCCGACGCCCGCGAGCATCGACACGTCGGCGGGCGGCGGGGTACCGGCCCGGACGGATTGGTCGAGCTGAACGACCCAGACCTCCGACGTCGGCTGGCTGATCGACTCGACCTCGACGCCGGTCTCTTCGGTGAACGCAGGGTAGAAGGTCGCGAAGTTCTCCTCGAAGAAGCCGCCGTACGTGCTCACCTTCAGCGAGGTGCCCTCGATCGGTCCCGTCGGTGTCGCGGTCGCGCCCGTCGCCGTGCCGGTCGCGCCGGTCGCGCTCGTGCCGCCTCCGGCGCCGCCGTCCTCGGGTGTGCGCCCGCACGCCGCCAAGATGGCCGGCAGCGAGAGCCCCACCGCTCCGAACGCCGGTGCCCTCCGCAGCAACTCTCGGCGGCTGAACCCTCTCTGGTCCTTCACGGGTCCCCTCCTCCTGCCGGTGCTCCGTCGACATTCGTGGCTTCCGCGCTCCGACGCAAGCGTTCGCGGCGATCGGCTCGCGGCGCCTCCGCGGCGAACAACGAGATCAGCTCGTAGATCGCGTGCGAGGCCGCGACGGCGGTGATGTCCGCGTGATCGTACGGTGGCGAGACCTCGACCACGTCGGCGCCGACGATCTGCAGCCCGCGGCAGCCTCGCAGGACCCCGAGGAGCTCGCGGCTCGTCATCCCGCCCGCCTCGGGGGTCCCGGTCCCGGGTGCGAACGCAGGGTCGAGGACGTCGATGTCGATCGACACGTACGCGGGGGCCTCGCCCACCCGGGTGCGGATCCGCTCGACGATCCCGGCGATGCCCGACTCGAGGACCTGCTGCGCCGTGACGATGTGGAACCCGAAGCCCGCGTCGTCGACCAGGTCGTCGGGCGAGAACAGCGGGCCGCGGATCCCGACGTGGATCGAGGCGTCGTCCCGCAGGAGGCCCTCCTCCCACGCCCGCCGGAACGGGGTGCCGTGCGTGTAGGCGGCGCCGAAGTACGTGTCCCACGTGTCGAGGTGCGCGTCGAAGTGCACCAGCGCGAGCGGTCCGTGCCGCTCGCGCAGCGTCCGGAGCAACGGCAGGGCGATCGTGTGGTCGCCACCGACGCACACGAGCCGATCCACGGTACCGTGCAGCGCCGCCGAACCCGCCTGGATCTGGATGATCGCCTCCTCGATCGAGAACGGGTTGCACGCGATGTCGCCGGCGTCGGCGACCTGCTGCGTCGCGAACGGCCGGACGTCGAGCCCGGGGTGGTATCCGCGGAGCAGCCGAGACGCGTTCCGCACGGCGATCGGGCCGAACCGGGCTCCGGGCCGGTAGGTGACCCCGGAGTCGAAGGGGATCCCGGCGATCGCGACGTCCGCGCGCCCGACCTCGTCGAGCGTCGGCAGCCGGGCGAACGTGGACGGCCCGGCGAATCGAGGGATCGTCAGCGGGTCGAGCGGCTCACGAGGTGGCACGTCCATGCCCGGCGGAGCATCGTTCGACCCGGCCGGCACTGTCAAAGCGAACGCGCGATCGCCGCCGGGTCGCGGCGCGCCCGGCAGGGCGGCGCGCGGCGAGCACCCTCCGCGTCCGAAATGGGTATGGCTCGGGCATGCGCGCCGCCGCGGTGTTTCTGTCCGCGCTCGTGTTCGTGGCCTGCGGGATCCCCCGCGATCCCGAGGGGACGCTCGACCGCGCGACCGGTGGGACGATCACGGTCGGCGCGATCGAGGCCGAGCCGTGGGTCGTCGTCGAGGGCGACGAGCCGCGGGACGGCATCGAGGTCGAGCTCGTCGAGCGGCTCGCGGCCTCGATCGACGCGGACGTCCGCTGGGTGATCGGCTCCGAGGAGGAGCTGCTCTCGGCGCTCGAGCTCGGCGAGCTGGACCTCGTGGTCGGCGGGCTGACGGCGACGAACCCCTGGTCGGGCAAGGTCACGTTCACCCGGCCGTACGTCACGAGGCTCGAGGACGTCGGCATGCTCGAGCCGGCGACCGACCCGACCGAGACCGAGCACGTGTTCGCGATCCGTCACGGCGAGAACGCGTGGCTGTCCGCGATCGAGCGGTTCCTCGACGGACAGGACGTCCCAACGCTGCTCGACGGAGCGGCGGCGTGAACGTCACCGGACGCTTCGAGATGCCGCCCCAGAAGCAGGCGATCTTCGACAAGGCCGTGCGGCTCGAGTGGGTCACGATCGTCTACCTCACGTCGGCCGTCGTCCTCATCTACCTGACGCTCGGATCGTCGCAGGCGATGAAGGCCGCGTGGCTCGAGGACCTGCTCAGCCTGCTCCCTTCGATCTCGTTCCTCGTCGCCTCGCGGTTCCGCGATCGCCCGCCGTCCGAGGAGTTCCCGTACGGGTACCACCGAGCGGTCTCGATCGCGTTCCTGTGCGCCAGCGTCGCGCTCGCCGCGATGGGCGCGTTCCTGTTGTTCGACTCCGGGATGAAGCTCGTGTCGATGGAGCATCCGTCGATCGGGACGGTCCGGCTGTTCGGACACACCGTCTGGCTCGGGTGGCCGATGATCCTGGCGCTCCTGTGGAGCGCGATCCCGGCGTTCGTGATCGGCCGGGCGAAGCTGCCGCTCGCGCGTCAGCTCCACGACAAGGTCCTGCACGCCGACGCGGAGATGAACAAGGCCGACTGGCTCACCGCGAGCGCCGCGATCGTCGGCGTGATCGGGATCGGGTTCGGCGTGTGGTGGCTCGACGCGGTCGCGGCGCTCGTGATCTCGTTCGAGATCCTCCGCGACGGCGTCCGGAGCGTCCGGGCCGTCGTCGCGGACCTGATGGACCGCCGCCCCCGCTCCGTCGACGAGACCTCGGTCGAGCCGGTCTCGACGCGCATCGAGAACGAGATGCGCAAGCTTCCGTGGGTGCGCGACGCGCGTGCGCGCGTGCGCGACGAGGGACACGTCTTCTTCGCCGAGGTGATCGTCGAGCCCGCGGACGAGAGCGACCTCGTCCGCAACATCGAGG
>DASPIF010000393.1:0-6180 GCA_035629255.1 Actinomycetota bacterium
CTCGGGGATGTAGGTGTCGCATGCCTCCATGAGCTCGTCGATCTTCCCGGCCCACGTCTCGTCACCCTCGAGCGCCTTGAGCGCGCTGACCTGGACCACGGGGACGTCGTCGCCCGGGTACTCGTAGCTCGTCAGGAGCTCGCGCACCTCGAGCTCGACCAGGTCGAGCAGCTCGGGGTCGTCGACCATGTCGCACTTGTTGAGCGCGACCACGATGTAGGGGACACCCACCTGGCGGGCGAGGAGCACGTGCTCGCGCGTCTGCGGCATCGGGCCGTCGGCGGCGCTCACGACGAGGATCGCGCCGTCGATCTGCGCGGCGCCGGTGATCATGTTCTTGACGTAGTCGGCGTGACCCGGCATGTCGACGTGCGCGTAGTGCCGGTTCTCGGTCTGGTACTCGACGTGCGCGATCGCGATCGTGATGCCGCGCTCGCGCTCCTCCGGCGCCTTGTCGATCTCGTCGAACGGCGTGAAGTCGGCGAGGCCCTTCTCGGCCTGGCGCTTCGTGATGGCGGCCGTGAGCGTGGTCTTGCCGTGGTCGATGTGACCCATCGTGCCGATGTTGACGTGGGGCTTGTTCCGCTCGAACTTCTGCTTCGCCATCCGGAGTACTCCTTCTTCTTCCGTTACTCGCCGCGGACCTTGGCGACGATCGGGTCGGCCACGTTCTTGGGGACCTCCATGTACGAGTGCAACTGCATCGGCGTGTGCGCCGCGCGCCCCTGGGTGCGCGAGCGCAGGTCGGTCGCGTAGCCGAAGAGCTCGGCGAGCGGGACCAGCACGCGGATCGCCTTCTGACCGCTGCGGTCGTCGATCTGCTCGATGCGGCCGCGGCGCGAGGTGACGTCGCCCATCACGTCGCCCATGAAGTCCTCCGGCGTGATGACGTCGAACTCCATGATCGGCTCGAGCAGCACGGGGTCGGCCTTGCGAGCGGCCTCCTTGAACGCCATCGAGCCGGCGATCTTGAAGGCCATCTCGGAGGAGTCGACCTCGTGGTACGAGCCGTCGACGAGCGTCGCGCGCACATCGACCACGGGGTAGCCGGCGAGGACGCCCGACTCCATGGCCTGCTCGATCCCGTCGTCGACCGACGGGATGTACTCGCGCGGGATCTTGCCGCCGGTGATCTTGTTGATGAACTCATAGCCGCCGCCCTGACCCGTGGGCTCCAGGTCGATGACCACGTGCGCGAACTGCCCGCGACCGCCGGTCTGCCGCGCGAAGCGCAGGTCGACCTTGTGGACGTCCTTGCGGATCGTCTCGCGGTAGGCGACCTGCGGCTTGCCGACGTTGGCATCGACGCTGAACTCGCGGCGCAGGCGGTCGACGATGATGTCGAGGTGCAGCTCGCCCATCCCTGAGATGACGGTCTGCCCCGTCTCGTCGTCGTACTTCACGACGAACGTCGGGTCCTCGTCGGAGAGCTTCTGCAGGCCGTTGCCGAGCTTGTCCTGGTCCGCCTTGGTCTTCGGCTCCACGGCGACCGAGATGACCGGCGTCGGGAAGCTGATCGCCTCGAGGATGATCGGCTTGGACGGCTCGGCGAGCGTGTCGCCCGTGACCGAGTGCTTGAGCCCGACGACGGCGACGATGTCGCCGGTGAACGCGGCCTCCAGGTCCTCGCGGTGGTTCGCGTGCATCTGGAGGATCCGTCCGACGCGCTCCTTGCGGTCCTTCGTCGTGTTCTCGACGTGCGAGCCGGAGCGGAGCACGCCCGAGTACACGCGCACGTAGGTGAGCCGACCGACGTAGGGGTCGGACATGATCTTGAAGACGAGGCCGCTGAACGGCTCGGTGTCGTCGGGCTTGCGCTCGGCGTGCTCGCCCTTGGGGGTATGGCCCTCGACCGGCGGGACGTCGGTCGGCGCCGGGAGGTACTGCACGATCGCGTCGAGCAGCGGCTGGATCGCCTTGTTCTTGAAGGCGGTGCCGCACAGCACCGGGACGCCCTCGCCGGCGAGCGTCGCGCGTCGGATCGCGCGTCGGAACTCCTCGGCGGTCGGTTCGTGTTGCTCGCCGACGAACTTCTCCATCAGGGACTCGTCGTGGTCCGCGAGCTTCTCGAACAGGTCGTGGTGCGCCTTCTCGGCGGCCTCGAGGTACTCGGCGGGGATCTCGGAGGTCTCCCACTCCTCGCCCATCTCCGACATCCAGTGATGGGCCTTCATCTCGACGATGTCGATGACGCCTTGGAAGTCGGACTCGGAGCCCCAGGGGAGTTGAAGGATGAGCGGCTCGGCGCCGAGGCGGTCGACCATCATCTCGACCGTGCGCTCGAAGTTCGCGCCGGTGCGGTCCATCTTGTTGACGAAGCAGATGCGCGGAACGTCGTAGCGGTCGGCCTGGCGCCAGACGGTCTCGGTCTGCGGCTCGACGCCGGCGACGGCGTCGAACACCGCGATCGCGCCGTCGAGCACGCGGAGGCTCCGCTCGACCTCGACCGTGAAATCGACGTGGCCGGGCGTGTCGATGATGTTGATCCAGTGGTCCTTCCAGACGCACGTCGTCGCGGCGGACGTGATCGTGATGCCGCGCTCGCGCTCCTGGACCATCCAGTCCATCTGGGCCGTGCCCTCGTGGACCTCACCGATCTTGTAGGCCTTGCCGGTGTAGTAGAGGATCCGCTCGGTCGTCGTGGTCTTGCCCGCGTCGATGTGGGCCATGATCCCGATGTTCCGGGTCCGACCCAGCGGGTACTCGCGGATGACGAGGTCCTTGCCGGACCCGCTCCGCTGCTCGACCTTCTCGGCTGCCTCTGCCACGTCCATCTTCCTCGCCGGGGTCGCCATCACGCGCCCCACGTCTGTTGGTCGTCCGCTACCACCGGTAGTGGGCGAACGCGCGGTTCGCCTCCGCCATCTTGTGCATGTCCTCGCGCCGCTTCACCGAGACGCCCTGCCCGTTGGCGGCGTCCATCAGCTCGGCGACCAATCGCTCCGACATCGAGTGCTCCTTGCGGTTGCGCGCGTTGTTGATGAGCCAACGCAGCGCGAGCGTCGTGCCGCGCGTCGGCTTGACCTCGATCGGCACCTGGTAGTTGGCACCACCGACGCGCCGCGACTTGACCTCGAGCATCGGCCGGACGTTGTCCACGGCCTTCTTGAGCGTGATGACCGGGTCGTTGCTCGTGCGCTCGCTGATGACCTCGAGGGCCTTGTAGACCTGTCGTTCGGCGAGGGTCTTCTTGCCGTGCAGGAGGACCTTGTTGATCAGCTGCGTGACCAGGACGTTCTGGTAGACGGGATCGGGCTGGATCTCGCGGCGACCGGGCGAGCCTTTGCGCGGCATGAGCGGCTCAGCCCTCCTTCTTGGCGCCGTAGCGCGAGCGGGCCTTCTTGCGGTCCTTCACGCCGGCGGTGTCGAGGGTGCCGCGGATCACCTTGTAGCGGACGCCGGGCAGGTCGCGGACCCGTCCGGCTCGGACGAGGACGATCGAGTGCTCCTGGAGGTTGTGGCCGACGCCCGGGATGTACGCCGTGACCTCCATCTGGCTCGTCAGACGGACGCGCGCGACCTTGCGCAGCGCGGAGTTCGGCTTCTTGGGCGTCACGGTGTAGACGCGGGTGCAGACGCCCCGTCGCTGGGGCGAGCCCTTGAGGGCCGGAGCCTTCGTCTTGGCCTTCGGCCGCTGGCGGCCGCTGCGCACGAGCTGCTGGATGGTCGGCATGGTTTCCCTGTCTGCACCCTCTCGACTTGTCAACGGACCCGCTGGGCGGCGATCCGTGCCCCGGGCGCGCCGAGGGCCGCCCCGGTGGGCTGGTCCGATCGGTGCTTCCGGCAACACGAAAGCCGGGCCGCGAAGCCCGGCTTCCAGGGCGATCCTCAGGACAGGGCGTGAGTTCCCCTCCGGAGACCCCCTTGGAAGCGTGCTCAGATGCGTGCCCGCCCGCCGAGCACGCGACTGATGACGTTACAGGCGCCGGCTGTGGACTGTCAACGCGGGACGCGATCGGCGCAGGCACGGTCCCGTGCGCGCGCCGCGACGGTCACGACAGGCGCAGCGAGGCATCGTCCGCCTCGAAGCACTCCCCGACCGCGGCCCGGGGCACGACTGCCGCGAGGTCCAGCGAGTGGCCCGCCTGCGCGTCGATGCTCACGACGATCCGCTGCCAGGCCGTTCCGAGCGCCGCGCTGGTGGTCGAGATCCGGACGAGCGAGCCGGACGCGAACTCGCGGAGCCGCAGCCGGATCGTCGTGCCCGGTCGGTCGGAACGGACCCAGAGCGAGGCCGTGTAGGTGCCGGTGGTCGTCGAGGAGACCGAGTTCGGCCGGTCGTTGAGCACGCAGGAGCCGGCCGCCTCGGTGACGTTGCTGAGCAGGGCCGAGCCGGATCCGGTGCGCGCGAGCGTCGAACGGCCGAGCGTCGCGACGCCGGAGCCCGTCCAACCGGCGGTGTCCGTCTCGAACCCGGGGTTCGCGACGAGCTCCTCCCCCGTGCCGCTCCCTCCGCCGCCTGCACCGCCGCCGTCGGTCACGTCGAAGACGGAGATCGCGTACCGGAGCGGGTCGCCCGAGGAGCGACCGTCGTACCCGTCCGCGACGGAGAGCTGGTCGGCGCTCGGCGACGATGGATCGGGGATGACCTCGACGGCACGGCTGTCGCGGATCCCGAAACCGGTCAGGTCGAGGTTCCACCCCGCGACCACACGCTTGGAGCCCCAGTCGATCCGGTACAAGCGCTCCGCGGTCGTGACCACGACGAGGTCCCCCGCCGACGTGACGTCCATCCCGAGGATCCCGGTGACCCCGACGCCGATGGCGCCTCCGACCGCGTTCGAGGCATAGTCGTAGCGGCGGATCGCGGTCCCCTTCCCCACGTAGAGCTGCCCGTCGACGGGGTTCCACGCCGCCCCGGTGAAGTCCGACCCGGTCGGCAGCGCCTGGTAGGAGTCGACCGACAGGTGACCGGCTCCGTCCCTGGTGAACCGGAACACGGTCGGCAGCGCCGAGGACGAGCAGCACGATCCGGAGAACGCGTACAGCGTGTCGTTCGCCTCGTCGTAGGCGAGGCTCTCCAGATCGCCGACCCGGTCCGTCCCCGCCGGTGCCGTGCCGCCGAGCTGTGTCGCCGCGGTGAACGCGCTCACCCCGACGACGCGCTTGAGGGCGCCGCCGAGCGCGTCGAACTCGTACGCCGAGGCGCCGTTGTCACCCACGAGCCAGAGCGACCGGTCGCGCGGCACGTAGGCCAGACCCTCGGCGTCCCTGGCCGAGATGGTCGAGCCGGCGAACGGCGTGGTGCGGATCGTCCGGTCGAGCGTGAGGACCGGCGTCGAGGTCGAGGGGAGGGCCGCCGCCGTGGGGACGGCGAGCATCGCGACCCACAGCAGGCCGATCGGAAGGGCGAGTCTGCGGGGACGACGGAGCGAACGCACGGTGCCTCCGCGCGCCCGGGGGGAAGGTCCGGCCGGCGGACGAGAGATGCCGTCTACGCCGGTTGGGGTAGCTGGGATACGCCGGACGACGCAGGTGGAGTCAACCCCCGCTCGGCGCCCGATGCAAGCTTCTCGGCGACCGTCCTAACGGACGGGTGCTGCGGTTCGCGGGGCGACGCGGCGGCCCGCGGCGATCGGGATCACGTTCGCCGCGGCGCGGCGGGTCCGGGCGTCACCGCGATCCGAGCCCTGGCGAGCGAGGATCCGGCCGACGAGGAGCGACAGCACGACCGAGGAGCCGATCCACCCGCCGAGGACGATCATGGCGACCCGCATGCCTTGCCTCCGATCCGATACGTATCCAGGGAAGAGAGCTCGGGGGCCATGACCTCGGCGCGAACGTAGTGCGAACGCGGACGCGGTTCCAGGACCCTTGCCGTCGTATCGGCGGGCGACGCGGGGTGGCTTGAGCGCTCGAACGAGCGACTTTCGACGGATGCACCGCCGAGCGACCTCGCGGCATCCTGTCGGTCCGCGGACGACGCCCGGCCCCGATGGGCCCGCCACCGCCGGCACGTCATGGTGCCGAGCACGGCCGAGCGGATCTGCGTCGAACAAGGCGAGAGGGGGCGGCAGGAGCCGCCCCCTCTTCGCGTCCAGGATCCGGGCGTCGAGACCTGGCGAGCGCGGGCTCGGGAGGCGGCGGCGGCGCTTCGCGCCGCCGCCGCCCATCCCTCACTCTTCGCGCGGGCTGCTCGAGCCGAGGCCGCCGAGCATCCGCTCGGCCTCCTCGCGGGAC
>DASPIF010000394.1:0-11586 GCA_035629255.1 Actinomycetota bacterium
CTTCAACCTCGTCCTCGCGGCGGTCTGCGCCGAATACGAGGACTGCCGGTTCGACGGCTTCGCCGTGAACGCCTACGCGTTCGATCGCGACGAGGTGAGCTCGCTCGACTACTTCCACCCGAGCCTGGCGGGCCAGCGGGCGCTGGCATCGATCACGTGGTCGCGCTCGTGGTGGGGGCCGTGACCGCCTGGATGTGACCGCCTGGAGATGAGCGCGGCGGCTCGCGCGGAACCGGCGGTCTGCGGCATGCTTGACGCCCGCCGATGCGAGGAGTTGCGACATGGCACGGTTGTTCTCGATCCGTCCCGCCCTCACGCTTCGCGGTCGCCGCTTCCGGGGCCTCCGCGGCTGGACGGGCAAGCCGACGCATCCACCCCTGACGGACCTCCCGGTCGCCGCCTACGTGTTCGCCGCGGCATTCGACCTTCTGTCGTTCGTCCTCGGGCAGGGCGACACGCCCTCGGACACGGCCCATGAGGCCCACATCGCCGCGACGTACGTCCTCATCGCCGGCGCGCTGATCTCGTTCCCGACCGCGCTCACCGGGTTCTGGGATTGGTGGAAGGGGCTCGACCGCGACCGCTCGAAGGGCGTGCTGGGGAGGGCCAAGCACACGCAGGTCTGGCGCACCGCGAACTGGCACATGGCGGTGATGCTGACGGTCACGCTCCTCACGATCGTCAACATCCGGATGCACCTTGCGAACTGGGACGAGGGCATCACCGACGTACCGGTCCTGATCGTCTCGGTCCTCGCGGGCGCGCTCGTCGCGTTCGGTGCCTTGTATGGCGGTGCGCTGGTCTACGAGTACCAGTTCAACGTCGAGAGCCTGAAGGGAAGCACCGTCTGGGACGAGACCGAACAGGATCAGTTCCCGGGGAAGCCGAGCGCGCCGCCCGCTCCCTGACGACGCGGCCAACACCCGTCGGACCGGTTGGTGGGCGCTAGAGGATTTGAACCTCTGACCTCTTCCGCGTCAAGGAAGCGCTCTACCCCTGAGCTAAGCGCCCGAGCGCCCGATCGTATCGGACGGGATGCGAGGCGGGGACCGGAATTGAACCGGTGTACAGGGTTTTGCAGACCCTTGCCTAACCACTCGGCCACCCCGCCGCGAGACCCGGCGAGCCGGGCCGACGACAGAGTGTACCGGCTGCTGCAGATGCAACCTCAGTGACGCGTGCCGGTATCCGGCCTGTCCTGCTCGCGCTCGGGACGATGGCCAGGCTGATTGTCCGGCGGGATCGGTCCCGTTTCGCCGCTGCGCTCCGTCGACGACTCCTGTTCGCGCGTCTGACGGCGGCCGTCCTGGTCGGTCTCGCCCCGTTCGCTGCGCCGGATCTCAGGTTGCTGTGGCTTCGTCATCGAGCGTCCTCCTTGTCGTCTGGTACGCCTGGCGTTTGTCGTTCGTACCCGGCGCTGCCCGTGCGCATCCCGGTCCGGGCGCGCAACGGTGCTTGCGATCCCAGGATCGGCGCACCGCTGCAGATGACGCAGGGGCCGTCGAGGAAGGCCGGGGCCCGATGGAGCACGAGGCTACGCTCGCACCGACCGCCCGTGCACCAGTCAGGAAGGCCGAGAGGACGGCGACCGCGCTCGGTGCCACAGGCGAAAGTCCACCTCGGAAGCGGCTGGTGGCGCCCCCATATCGAGGACGAGACCGGGTTCGGCCTCGCGATCGTCGAGGACATCACCAGTCGTTGAGGTGCCGAGCCGGGTCCTCCGGGGTGCGTCTGGTTCGAGATCAGGCGGGTCCGGACCGCTCCGTCGGGTGCCTTATCCAGCCCGTTGCGCGCGCGAGGTTATGCGAACCTCGGGCTACGATTCGCGGCCATCCCGGGAACGGGAAACCTGGATGTCGAGGACCGCCGCCGTATGCGCGAGGGTCCGTTCGCGTGGGTCTGCGGTTACATGCGCGGAACCCTCCGCCGGGTGGCGATGGCCCTCGACGCCCGGGCGACGAGGGGGCGGCTCGTCGATCCCGCGCCGATATCCGCCGCGAACATGTGACCGGGACTGGCAGTTCGTCCTGCTAGCTTCGTGCCTGGCTCGGAGCGCGTCAGCCGCCCGGGCGCTGAGGGAGCAACGCCATGCGGCTATGGGAATCCGTTGACCCCGCGATCTTGAAGTGGCTCCCGCACGATATGGGCGCGATCGAGCTCAAGCACAAGGTCCCGGAGGTGACGTTCCTCGGCGTCAAGGACCAGCCCGACTTCGCGGAGCTGTTCATCACGATGTATCCGAAGCGACGCCAAATCGAGCTGCGGTCGTTGAAGGAATACGTCTACGACTGGCGGAACGTCGTCGTGTCCTACGAACGGTTCCTCGACACCGTGTACGACCACATGATGCGGGTCTACGAGCCGGTCCGGTTGCGCCTTGTCCTCGTGACGCGCCCACGCGGCGGGATCTCGTCCCGACTGACCGTCGACAGCGATTGGACGATCAGGGGTGGCAAGGAGCAGTTCCGTGACTGGATCGGGATGGATGACGTCTGGTAGCCGGCGTGAGGGCAAGCGACGATCGCGAGCCCACCGACAGACGGCGGTCCGAGAGACGCCGAGGCGCTCGGCCACTTCGGTTGCATCGAGCATGGCCACGATGGATGCCTTCAGATTGCGGGCGGTGCTTGGTCAAGGATGGCGACCTTGGCAAGGGGGTATCCCGAGGGCGTGTGATTGGCGCCAGCCTGATGGCACGACGGCGCGCGTTTGGAGATCCCGGCCGATCTCACGCCAATCCCGACCGGCGGTTGTGACGACTAGCTGCCGAGAGCGAAGATGCCGTCGTAGGTGCGCATCAAGAGGTCGTCCGGAGCCCGGCGGAGCGTGGCGAGTCGCCGCTGCAGCGCGTTATGGATGTGCGTGACGCGGTAACTGATGTCGAAGTTCGCTCCGCCACAAAGACCGAAGACGAAGACTCCGATCTTGAACCTGTGACGTTCCTTCGGAGCGAGCAGCACGTTTCCTTCCAGGGCAACCCGGGCGCACGGACTTTCGGCTCGCACCCGAACGAAGGCGGTGACGGACTCGTTGCGACGGTTCCGGCACGTCACGTTCGCGGCGCTCTGGACGACGTATGCCACCCCCAGGCGGTCGGCCTCCTTCGCAACGCAGGTAACGCGCCGCATGCCGTGGTGCGCGAATGCACTCACGTGGGGAACCATCACGGCAGCGATCGTCAGCAACGACAAGACGGCCATCCTCATACGCGTGCGCCCCCCCGGCGGTGCGACGACGCTCCAAGTGTCGACGAGGGCCGAGACCCCTTCAAGCACCCACGATCACTCTCCATCGCTGTCACATCGGTTCCCGGTGGAGGTGTCTTGAGGCCGTCTCGAATGGCGGGTCGCGCCTGCTACGCGTTCCGAGCGAAACCAAGCCAGGTCTCGTCGGCCAGCTCCTCCCCCACGTCAGGAGCCAGCGCGTCGGGCTGTTCCGCTGGGGCAGCAGGGGCGAGGGCCCGACCGCGCGACGCCGTCGCAAACCGGGTCTCGTGTGCTCGAGAAGCGCGCGTCAGCGGAGCGGTCCGCGGAATTTGCTACGACGCTCGTGCGTAGCGTGCTTCAACGCGATCTCGTACTCGAGCGAAAGACGTAGCCCTAGGCTCGGTGACCTGGGGCTCCATCGGAGCGGACGACGGGATTCGAACCCGCGACCCCCACCTTGGCAAGGTGGTGCTCTACCAGCTGAGCCACGTCCGCGCGGTACCGACGAGTCTACGGGCCCTCGCGGGCGCGCTTCAACCGAACACCGGATGCCACCGTACCTCGCCCTCGAGGCTGACCTCGCCGGCGACGAACGCGAGCTGGAAGTCTTCCTCGTCGATCACGAAGCCGCTGGCGTCGACCCCGGCGAAGGGGTTCCGGATCCCGAGCGGGAGCGCGGGCCGGAACCCGAACCGGCCGTAGTACCCGGGGTCCCCGAGCAGCATCACCACGCTCTCCCCTCGCGCCCGAGCCTCCTCGAAGCCGGCTCGGATCAACCCCGAGCCGATCCCGCCGCGCTGCCGTTCCGGCAGGACGCCGATGGGTCCGAGCGCGACGACGGACGTGTCGCCGATCCAACCGCGACTGAACTGCACGTGACCGACGAGGTCCTCACCGTCGATCGCCACGAGGGCGAACGACCCCTCGTCGTCGCGGACCGCCACCACGATCGCGATCTCTTCGTCCGCGCTTCCGTGCGGCTCGAACGACCGCCGCTCGACCTCGAGCCCCGCGGCTCGGTCCGCGGGCCGTTCGACGCGGATCTCGATGCCCTCGATCACGTGGACGAGACGCCGGTGGAGCCGAAGCCATCCGTGCCGCGCGCCGACGGCGGGAGCTCGTCGATCCATCCGGGCTCGAGGTCGGGGATCGGCACGATCACGAGCTGTGCGATCCGGTCTCCCTGCACGATGCGGACGGCCTCACGGCGGTCGAGGTTGACGACCGCGCAGACCAGCTCGCCGCGGTACCCCGCGTCGATCAACCCGGGGGCGTTCGCGAGCGTCAGCCCGTGTCGGCTTGCGAGCCCGCTCCGCGGCAGCACGAGGCCCGCGTACCCCTCCGGGATCGCGACCGCGAGCCCCGTGCCCACCATCAGCCGGTCACCAGGGCCCACCTCGTCGTCGCCGAGCGCATGCAGGTCGTAGCCCGCATCACCGGGGTGCGCCCTCGACGGGAGGATCGCGGCCGGGTCGAGCCGCTGGAACGAGAGTTGCGGGTGCGTCACGCCGGCTCGACGAGCTCGAGCCGGTTCCCGAACGGATCGCGGACGTGGAACCGCCGGTACCCCTCCAGCTGCACGTCCTCGTCGATCCGGTACCCGGCGGTCTCGAGACGCTCGCGCAGGGTGTCGAGCCCGGTCACGATGAACGCCGGGTGCGCCTTGCGCGCCGGAGTGAAGTCCTCGCGCTCGACGCCGAGATGCACCTCGAGGGATCCGCTCCGGAACCACAGCCCGCCCCGGGGCGCCAGCTCGCTCGGCTTGGGCACCTCGGGCAGTCCGAGCAGGTCGCCGTAGAACGTGCGACCGGCCTCCTCCTCGTCGGGCGGCATCGCCAGCTGGATGTGATGGATCCCGGTGATCGCGTACGTCATGGCCGGAGCCTAGCCTCGCGGATCGGGAGACGGGACGGGCCGAGACCGTCGACCGGTCCCGGCCCTCCGCCTCTCGGCCAGTGATGCGTTCTACGAACAGCCGCTCGTCGAGCCGCACGACGGGCAGACGTAGCAGGAACCTGCCGGCTGCATCTTCGAGCCGCACGAGTAACAGAGCGGCGCGTCCGCCGCGTGCGCCTGCGGCTTCGGGGACAGCTCGATCGGCTGCTGCGTCGCTGCCGCCGAGGTCGGCAGATCCTTCGTCGCGGACTCGATCACCGCTTCGACCGTCGTGCCGAGCTTCTCGGCGGCTTCGGCCGCCGCCGTCGCCTTGCGCTCGTCGATCGAGCGGATCCCGAGCGCCTCACGCTCCTCGAGCGGCAAGTAGTCGAGCGCCAGCCGCCGGAACACGTAGTCGACGAGCGACGTCGCGAACCGGATGTCGGTGTCGTTCGTCATCCCGCTCGGCTCGAACTTCATGTTGATGAACTTCGAGACGAAGGCCTCGAGCGGGACCCCGTACTGCAGGCCGAGCGAGACCGCGATCGCGAAGGCGTCCATGACCCCCGACAGGGTCGAGCCCTGCTTCGAGGTCTTCAGGAAGATCTCGCCGAGCCCATCGTCCGGGTACGACCCCGCGGTGATGTAGCCCTCCGCGTCTCCGACCTGGAACGAGCGGGTCGTCGACGGACGCACCGCGGGCAGGCGCCTGCGCACCGGCTTCGCGAGCTCCGCCGGCTCGGGCACCGCGGCCGTCTTCCTCTTGTCCGCGGACATCGGCTGCGCGACCTTGCAGTTGTCCCGATAGATCGCGACGGCCTTGAGGCCGAGCCTCCACGACTCGACGAACAGCTGCTCGACCTCCTCGACCGTGACGTGCTCGGGCATGTTCACGGTCTTGCTGATCGCGCCGGAGATGAACGGCTGCGCCGCGGCCATCATCCGGACGTGACCCATGTAGTGGATCGGTTCGGCGCCCATCGCCGTGTCGAACACGGCCTCGTGCTCGGGCTTGAGGTGCGGCGCGTCCTTCACCGAGTTGTGCTCGGCGATGTAGCCGACGATGTCCTCGGCCGCGGCTGCGTCGTACCCGAGACGCTCGAGCGCCCGCGGGACGGTCTGGTTCACGAACCGCATCGTCCCGCCGCCGACGAGCTTCTTCGTCTTCACGAGCGCGAGCTCGGGTTCGATGCCCGTCGTGTCGCAATCCATCATCAGCCCGATCGTCCCGGTGGGCGCGAGCACCGACGCCTGCGCGTTGCGGTACCCGTGCTGCTCGCCGAACGCGATCGCGTCGTCCCACGACTGCTTGGCCGCCGAGAGCAGCCCCTCGGGCACGTGCTCGCCGTCGATCTCGTCCGCCGCCGCGCGGTGCTTGCGGATCACGCGGAGCATCGCGTCCGCGTTCGGCGCGTACCCCTCGAACGGACCCATCACCTCGGCGACGCGTGCGCTCGTGCGGTACGCCTGGCCCGTCATCAGCGCGGTGATCGCGCCCGCCCACGCCCGCCCCGCGTCCGAGTCGTACGGGAGCCCCCGCGCCATCAGCAGCGCGCCGAGGTTCGCGTACCCGAGGCCGAGCTGACGGAACGAGCGCGCGTTCTCGCCGATCTTCTCGGTCGGGTAGTCGGAGTTGCCGACGACGATCTCCTGCGCGGTGAACACGACCTCGACCGCCTTGCGGAACGCCATCACGTCGAAGTTGCCGTCACCGTCGACGAACTTCATCAGGTTGAGCGACGCGAGGTTGCAGGCGCTGTTGTCGAGGTGCATGTACTCGGAGCAGGGGTTGGACGCGTTGATCCGACCGGTCGCCGGACAGGTGTGCCACTCGTTGATCGTCGTGTCGTACTGCATGCCGGGATCCGCGCACTCCCATGCGGCCTGCGCGATCTCGCGCATCAGCTCGCGGGCGCGGATCGTCTCGATCGTCTCGTCCGTCGTGACGCCCTTGAGCTTCCAGTCCTGGTCGGCCTCGAACGCCTTCATGAAGGCGTCGTCGACCCGGACCGAGTTGTTCGCGTTCTGGTACTGGATCGAGTACGCGTCGGCGCCGTCGAGGTCCATGTCGAACCCGGCGTCGCGCAGCGCCCGCGCCTTCTGCTCCTCGCGGGCCTTGCACCAGATGAAGTCGTGGATGTCCGGGTGGTCGGCGTTGAGGATCACCATCTTGGCGGCGCGCCGCGTCTTGCCGCCGGACTTGATCGTCCCGGCGCTCGCGTCGGCGCCGCGCATGAAGCTCACGGGACCGGACGCCGTCCCACCGCCGGCGAGCGGCTCCCGGCTCGAGCGGATCCGACTCAGGTTGATCCCCGAGCCCGAACCACCCTTGAAGATCGTCCCCTCCTCGACGTACCAGTTGAGGATCGAGGACATCGTGTCGTCCACCGCGAGGATGAAGCACGCCGAGCATTGCTGCGGGGTGTCCGGGACCCCGACGTTGAACCAGACCGGGGAGTTGAACGCGGCCTTCTGCGTCACGAGGAGGTGCGAGAGCTCCTCCGCGAAGACCTGCGAGTCGTGGTCCGTCGCGAAGTAGCCGTCCTTCCTACCCCAGCCGGTGATCGTGTCGACGACGCGACCGACGAGCTGGCGGACGCTGGACTCGCGCTGCGGGGTGCCGAGGGGGCCGCGGAAGTACTTCTGCGCGACGATGTTCGTCGCGTTCTGGGACCAGGTGATGGGGAACTCGACGTCGCGCTGCTCGAAGGCGTTCCCGCCCTCCTTGAAGTTCGGGATGACCGCGTCGCGGCTCTCCCATTCGACCTCGTCGAACGGATGGATCCCGTCCCGCGTGAAGTACCGATCGAACGTCAGTCCGTCATCGCGGATGACCCTGACGTCCCCCTCTTTCGTTGCCACGGGCGCCCCCTTTCCGGTGTTCCCCCGGGTGTGCTTCCCACAGGCGCTCTTCCCACGATGTGGAAAGCCATGTGGAGAACTACAGAAGTGTGATTCAATACCCCCGGTCCGACGCCGTCAAGCCTCTTGGATGATATCTGGTGGTGTGGAGAGCGCCAAACCGCTAGATATGGTGGTTCGCGACCTCAACGGGGGCGGGTCTTCGCGGGCGACTTCTTCTCGAGCAGCAGGTCGAGCTCGCGTTCGAAGTCGCCGATGTCCTGGAAGTCCTTGTACACGCTCGCGAACCGCAGGTAGGCCACCTTGTCGAGCTTCGCAAGGCCGCGGAGCACCTCGACACCGACCTGGCGCGAGGTGACCTCCGGACCCCTTCGGCGCAAGCGCGATTCGACCCGGTCCGCGAACCGCCGCAGATCGGCCTCGGCGACCTCACGGTTGCCGAAGGCTTTCCGGACGCCCACGAGGAGCTTGTCCCGGTCGTACGGTTCGCGCTCGCCGTCCCGCTTGGCGACCATCAGCCCGAGGCGCTCGATCCGCTCGAACGTGGTGTAGCGCCGGCCGCAGGACAGGCATTCCCGGCGGCGGCGGATCGCCTCGTCCTGTTCGGCGGGCCGCGAGTCCACGACCTTGTCCTCGCCGTGCCCGCACCAGGGACAGCGCATATCCCTCACCCCAAGATGTCGTGGGTGTCCCCCGCGACCGTACGGGGGTCTGCGAGACGCGTCAACGCGGCCAAGCGCTCGCCGCGCTCGCGTGAGTCAGCCCGGGATGACGAGGATCTCGCCGGGGACGAGCTCCCCGGCGACGACGTCGTTCGCCTGCGCGATGGCGTCCACGAGGGGGCGCGGGTCTGAGCCCGGAGCGAGATCCTCCGCGATCGACCACAGTGAGTCGCCGGGCTCGACGACGTACGTCGATCTCGCGACCAGCGTTTCGCCGGCCCCTGCCACCGCGCGCGCGGCCGGCCCCGCCCAGGCGGCGCACATGAGGGTCAGTGCCAGCCCGACGGCCACGCGGCTTCTCCGCGCGGCCGTTCGGCGGTCCGGTCGAACGCGTGTTCGAGACATGCGGATAGGATATCGAACGGACGTTCGGACGCAAGCAGCGGACTCGAACATATGTTTGAACCCCTCTCGGCACCGTGCTACCGTCCGTGGAGCCTAGGACCCGGCACCGACACACCGGTTCGCAAGCTCAGCCGAGGCGGGATGCCGTCGTCGCGCAGGAGGATGGATATGGCGGACACGAGGCCCATCGGCGAGCTCACGCCGCGGCAGCAGCGGATCGTCGACTTCATCGCCGAGACCGTCCGCGAACGCGGGTACCCGCCGACCGTCCGCGAGATCGGTGAGGCCGTCGGTCTGACCTCCTCTTCCAGCGTCCACGCGCAGCTCGCGACGCTCGAACGACGTGGCCTCCTGACCAAGGATCCGACCAAGCCTCGAGCCATGGCTCTGTCAGAGCCGAAGCTCGACGGCGTCGTCGTGCCCGTCGTCGGACGGATCGCGGCCGGCACGCCGATCCTCGCGGACGAGCAGGTCGAGGATCACCTCACGGTGCCCTCGGCGTTCGCGGGGGACGCGCGGCATTTCGCGCTCCGGGTGCAGGGTGATTCGATGACCCGCGCCGGGATCTTCGACGGGGACCTCGTCGTGATCCGCGAGTCGCCCACCGCGGAGGACGGGGACATCGTCGCCGCCCTCCTCCCGGGCCCCGCGGAGGACGAGGCGACCGTGAAGCGGCTCAAGATCCGTCGGGGCCGGATCTGGCTCGTCCCCGAGAACGATGCGCTCCAACCGTTCGAGATGGCCTCGGATGGCCGGATCCTCGGCGTCGTCGTCTCGGTCCTCCGCAAGCTCTGAGCCCTGACGCGATCGATGCGCGCGGCTAGGCTCCGCGCATCTCGCCGCGGGAGGACCGCCTGATGTCGCAGCACGCTCGTCCCCACCTCGCCACGCAGATCGAAGCGCAGCCTCGCGAGCTCGAACGGCTGCTCGGCGAACCGTTGGATGACACTGCGGTCGCGCGTCTGCGGCCCGCCGACCGCATCTGGCTCGTGGGAACCGGAACCAGCCACCACGCGGCCGAACTCGGCGCCCTGTTCCTCCAGGCGGCCGGTCGGGAGGCGCACGCCGTGGGCTCGATGACGTTCGCCCGGTGGACGCCGCCGCTCCGCGCGCGCGACGCGGTCGTCGTGATCAGTCACAACGCCGGCACCGAGACCGCGTACGCCGGCGCGTCGTGGACCCTGGCGACGGAGCGCGGACTCACGGTCGTCCCGGTCACGCGGATCGGCGGCGAGCTGCCCGACGCGGTCGAGACCGTCGCGAAGGAGACCTCGCACACCTACACCGTGAGCTACACGGCGGCGCTGCTCCAGCTCGCGCGTCTCGCCCACGCGCTCGGCGCCGACGGCTTCGACCCCGGGACGCTCGCGCTCGTCCCCGACGCCGTCGGCGACGCGATCGCGTCTCCCGGCACGGATGAGCTCGAGATGCCGTCGCGGTTGCTCGTGCTCGGCGGGGCCGGGCCCGCGGGGGTGACCGCCCGCGAGGCCGCATTGAAGGTGCGCGAGGCGTCCCGCTTCGCCTCGGAGGGCTACGACGCCGAGCTGCTCCTCCACGGCCACGCCGTTCCGCTGAACGCGGACGACCACCTCGTGCTGCTCACGCCACCGGATCCCGACGGCCTCGTCGACGCGATCGCCGCGGCCGCGGCCACGGAGACGATCCCCGTGACCCGGCTCCACGAGCCTGCGTCGTTACCGCCGCTGCTCGCCCAGATCCCGCTCGTCGTCCGCACGCAGGTGCTCGCCCTGCGGTTCGCGCTCGAGCGAGGCTTCGATCCCGACGTCGCGATCGAGCGCGCGTGGGCCGCCGAGGAGCTCTGGGCGATCGGGTCCCCTCCATCTCGGCCCGCCGGGGCCGGCTGAGCGAGGCACGTTCCGTCGCCAGATGGGGTACGACCTTCCGGAGGCCGATCCGGGAGGTGGGCGATGCCGCAGAAGGCATGGAGCGCGAAGCGGGAACGGCAGTACGAGCACATCAAGGAGAGCCTCGAGGATCGCGGGACCAAGGACGACAAGGCCGAGGAGATCGCGGCGCGGACCGTCAACAAGGAGCGCGCTCGCGCCGGCGAATCGAAGACCGCGAGCCGCACGTCGGTCCAGGACATCAGCTCCGGACGCCGGGGCGGGCTGCGCTCGCACCGCGGCGCGGGCGGCCGGACGAAGGAGCAGCTCTACGAGGAGGCCCGCCGTAAAGGCATCGAGGGCCGCTCGAAGATGACGAAGGCGGAGCTGCTTCGAGCCGTCGGGCGCTGACCGGCTTAGCCGGTCGCTCGCACCGAGCCCGGCTCGACGCGGAACGGCTCGACCGACGCGAGCACCCGCTCGCCGACCCGGGCGCGGACGAGCGTGCCTTCGTCGCCGACGTCTTCCGAGAGGACCTCGGCGTCGCGATGCAGCATCGCGGTGACGTCCTCGCGTCCGTACGGCACGAGCAGCGCGACGTCCATCGGGAATCGCGGGAGCGACCGTTCCACGAGGTCCATCAGGTCCTCGAGCCCGTCCCCGGTCACCGCGGAGGTGGCGACCGCGTCGCCGCCCAGCCTGGTGATGACCCGCGCGCGCTCCCGCTCGGAG
>DASPIF010000395.1:0-8129 GCA_035629255.1 Actinomycetota bacterium
GTCCAGATCACGTGCTCGGCCCTCGAGCGCCGTCCCGCGGTGAACACCGGGGGATGCTCGAGCAGGATCAGCGCGTCGCGTCGCTCGCCGCGCAGACGCGCGTCCGCGAGCTCGTGCATCGCGGTGTTCGCCGCGTCATAGTCGACGAGACCCGACGGCCGGATCAGGTCGGTCGTGGACGTCACCTCAGACGCCGATGTCCCCGGCGAAGTCCCACGTCTCGAGGTTCTGCTTGACCCGGGCGAGGAACCTCGTCGCGAGCTCGCCGTCGATCACGCGGTGGTCCCACGACATCGACACGTTGACCATCGAACGGATGGCGATCGCGTCGTCGATCACGACCGGCCGTTTCACGATCGCGTCGAGCGACAGGATCCCCACGTTCGGAGTGCTGATGATCGGGACCGAGGCGACGGAGCCGTACGGGCCGGGGTTCGTGATCGTGAACGTAGCTCCCTGCACCTCATCGGGCTTGAGCTGACGTCCCCTCGCCCGAGTGGCCAGGTCCGCGATCGCACGCGCGATGCCGATCGAGTTCATCCCGTCGGCGCCCTTGATCACCGGGACGATCAGCCCGGCGTCGTAGGACACCGCGATGCCCATGTTCACGAATCGGTGGAGCACGATGTTCTCCCCGTCGAGACGCGCGTTGACGTACGGGTACTCCTGGAGGGCGTCGACCGTCGCGCGGACGACGAACGGGAGATAGGTCAGGTTCACGCCGAACCGCTCCCGGAAGACCGACTTCTTGGACTCGCGCAGCTTCACGAGGTGGTCGACGTCGACCTCGACCATGGTCCAGGCGCGGGCGGTCGTCTGGATCGACGCGTGCATGTGATTCGCGATCGCGCGACGGATGTGCGTCATCGGCACGATCTCGGTGCCCTCGCCCGCCGGCATCGTCTGTGCGACCGTCGGCGCGGGCATCGCGGACGAAGCGGCCGCCGCCGCCGCGGGTGCAGGAGACGGCGCCCCCTGCTGCGGGGTCTCCTCCTGGGCGCCCTGCCGCGCTGCGCCGCCCGCGCTCGCGAAGGCGAGCACGTCCTTCTTCGTGATCCGCCCGCCGGTCCCCGAGCCTTGCACCTGCCCGAGGTCGATCCCATGCTCCTCGGCGAGCCTGCGGACGAGCGGCGACAGGATGTTCGAGCGAGGTCCGCGGTCCGGCATCGATGCGGCCTGCGGCGGAGCGGGCATCGCGGTCGGTGCCTGCATCGTCGCGGTCGCGGTCGGGCGTTGCTCGGCCGCGGCGGCGGGGGCGACGTTCGCCGGAGTCATCGCGGCCGGCTCGACCTGCGGCGTCTCGACGGGCGCACCGGTCTGGACCGGCGTCCCGGCCGCTGCGCCGTCGGGGGCCTCGGACGGGATGTCCGCCTTCGTTGCGGCCTCTGGCTGGGCCGCGGCCTCGACGGGCGCGGAGGCGTTCGCGCCGTCACCGGCCTCGATCGTGGCGACGTCGGTGCCGACGGAGACCGTCGCGCCCTCGTCGACGAGGATCTGCGTCAGCTTGCCGGCCGCGGGGGACGGCACTTCGGTGTCGACCTTGTCGGTCGAGATCTCGAACAGCGGCTCATCCTGAGCGACGTCGTCGCCCTCCTGCTTGAGCCACTTCAGGATCGTGCCCTCGATCACCGTCTCGCCGAGCTGCGGCATCTTGACCTGCGTCATGTCGGATCCTCCAGACCGGCTACCACGCGGACAGCTTGCGGACGGCGTCCTCGATGTCCGAGACCTGGGGAAGGTACGCGTCTTCGAGGGACGGCGAGAACGGGATCGGCACGTTCGGCGGCGCGAGCCGCACGACCGGGGCGTCGAGGTCGGTGAACGCCTCCTCGGCGATCACGCTCGCGACCTCGGAGCCGATGCCGAGGAAGCGGTGGCTCTCGTACAGCACGATCGCGCGGTTGGTCTTCGCGACCGAGGCGAGGATCGTCTCGGTGTCGAGCGGCATGATCGAGCGGAGATCGACGACCTCGACGCTGGCGCCCTCCGCGGCGACGTTCTCGGCGGCCTCGAGCGCGAGGTGCACCATCATGCCGCTCGCGACGATCGTGACGTCCTCGCCCTCGCGCTTCACGTCCGCCTTCCCGATGGGGACGAGGAAGTCGGGATCCTCGGGCACCTGTTCCTTGATCCGGCGGTAGATCCACTTGTGCTCGAGGTAGACGACCGGGTTGTCGTCGCGGATCGCGGACTTCAACAAGCCCTTCGCGTCGGACGGGAACGCCGGCGCGACGACCTTCAGGCCCGGCGTGTGCGCGAACCAGGGATCGGGGTTCACGGAATGGAAGCTCGAGGCGCGAACGCCCCCGCCGCTCGGACCGCGCAGGACGACCGGCGTCTTGACCCCGCTGCGGTAGTGGTATCGAGCCAGCGCGGTCGTGATCTCGTCGTAACCGCTCGACATGAAGTCGGCGTACTGGAACTCGGCGACGGGACGCATCCCCTCCATCGCGCTGCCGAGCGCCATCCCGACGATCGTCTCCTCGGCGATCGGCGTGTCCATCACGCGCTCGGCACCGAACCGTTCGAGGAAGCCCTCCGTCACCTTGAACGCGCCCCCGTAGTGCCCGATGTCCTCGCCGAGCAGGTAGACGCGCTCGTCGCGCTCCATCTCCTCCCACAGCGCCTCGGCGATCGCGACCAGGTACGTCGCCTCGCCGGTGTCGGACCGCTTGCCGCGCGGCTCCGCGCCGTGGCCGGCCGCCCCCGCCTCGAGGGTCTTCGTCGCCATCAGGCGCCGGTCCCGCCGCCGCGGCCGGGCTCGGTCTCCCAGTAGCCGTCCTCGGTCCACAGGCCCTTGGTCACGTCGCCCGGCTCGGGGAACGGCGAGGCCTGCGCGAACGCGTACCCGTCGTCGAACTCCTGCTTGATGCGCTCGTCGAGCGCTCCGACGGTCTCGTCGTCGACGAGGTCGTGCGACCGCAGCAGCTCCTCGAACCGCTTCACGGGATCCTTGTTCGCCATGTAGTCCTCGAGCATCTCCTTCGGCACGTACTTCGCCGGGTCGTGTCCCGCGTGGCCGCGCCAGCGCAGCGAGACGCTCTCGATCAGCGTCGGTCCGCCGCCGGTCCGGGCGCGCTCGACGGCGTCGTGCGCCGCCGCGTAGACCTCGAGCACGTTCGCGCCGTCCACGCGGACACCCGGCATCCCGTAGGCGTCGGCGCGCTCGGCGATCGTGGGGATCGGGAACTCGAGCGTGTTCGGGGTCGAGTAGGCGTACTGGTTGTTGTTCACGACCCAGACGACCGGGAGTCGGAAGATCGCGGACGTGTTCAGGGCCTCGTGCCAGCGCCCGTTCGACGTGGACCCGTCGCCGCAGATCGCCATCGCGACGCGCGGCTCGCCGCGACGCTGGTACGCGAGCGCGGCGCCGCAGGCAACCGGGTACGCGATCGGCAGGTGCGACATGACGGTCCAGGTCCGGTTGCCCTGCCAGTCGCCGATGTGGCTGTTGCCGTCCCGGCCGCGGGTGTACCCGTCGATCCGGCCCCAGAACTGCGCCATCACGCGACGGAGCTCGAGCCCCTTCGCGAGCTGCGCGGTGAGGTCGCGGTGGGTGGGGAAGAGCGAGTCGTCCTCGCCGAGCGCCCAGGTGACGCCGACATGCGTGCCCTCCTGACCGCGCCCCGAGTAGATCGCCCCGGGCAGACGCCCCTGGCGATACAGCGCTTCCATCCGCTCGTCGAAGTAGCGCGCGAGCTTCAGCATGTGGAGCATGTCCTTCAGCCGATCGTCGGACAGGCCGGCGCGCCAGTCCTCCGTCGCGAGCTGCGGCTGGTCGTCGACGCGGGTCGCCATGCGGGTCTCCTCGGGCTCAGGCCCCGTGCAACGGCTTGCCGGCGAGCGCGAGGAAGGCCTCGCCCACGCCCTCGGACAGGGTCGGATGCGGATGGATCAGCGCGGCCACCTCAGCGGGCACCGCTTCCCAGTTCACGATCAGCATCGCCTCGGCGACGAGATCCGTCACGTGCGGACCGACCATGTGGACGCCCAGCACGGGACCGTCCGTGTCCGCGACGATCTTGACGAGCCCGCCCTCGCCCACGATGTTGGCCTTGCCGACCCCCTGGAGGTTGAGCTTCTCGACCTCGACCTCGTGGCCTCGCTCGACGGCTTGGGCTTCGGTCAACCCGACCGAGGAGACCTCCGGCGAGCTGTACGTGACCTTGGGGATGCCCGAGTACTCGATCTCCGGGACCCTCTCGCCCGCGATCCGCTCCGCGACGGCGTAGCCCTCGGTGAAGGAGACGTGCGCGAGCTGGAGCGGCGTCGCCGCGACATCGCCGAGCGACCACACGTGCGGCACCGTCGTCTGCAGCTGCCCGTCGACCTTGACGTAGTCTCGGTCGGTCTCGATCCCCATCGCCTCGAGCTCGAGCCCGTCCGTCACGGGACCCCGTCCGACCGCGACGAGGCATACGTCCGCCGACGCGGTCTGCGCCGTGCCTCCCGTCTCGAACGTCACGGAGACGGAATCCTCGTCGTCCTTCACGTCCTTCACCGTCGCGCCCGCGTGGGTCGCGATCCCGCGCTTGCGGAAGGCGCGGGCCAGCTCCTTGGATACGTCCTCATCCTCGAGCGGCGCGATCCGCGGCAACGCTTCGACGACCGTCACCTCGGCGCCCATCGACCGGTAGAAGCTCGCGAACTCGAGCCCGATCGCGCCGCCGCCGATGATGACGGCCGACGACGGGATCGAGCCGTACCAGAGCGCCTGGTCGGACGTGATCACGCGTTCGGTGACCTCGAGGCCCGGCAGCATCCGCGGTCGCGAACCGGTCGCGATCACCACGTCGGTCGCCGTGAGGCTCCTGCCCTCGACCTCCACGGTCGGGCCCGGGCGGAGCGTCGCCGTTCCGCGGACGACGTCGACCTTGCGCATCTTGATGACGCCCGTGAGGCCGTTGACGAGCTTGTCGACGATCTTCGTCTCGAACGCCTGGATCCCCGTGAGGTCCGGCTCGCCGCTCGCCTTGATGCCCCATTCCTCGGCCCGGTTGACCGAGTCCATGACGGCGGCGCACTGCAGGAGCGCCTTCGTCGGGATGCATCCCCGGAGGAGACAGGTCCCACCGAGACGCTCGTCCCGTTCGACGAGCGCGACGCGCTTGCCGAGTTGCGCGAGGCGCAGGGCGCAGGAGTAGCCCCCTGTCCCCGCGCCGATCACGACTACGTCATAGGCGTCGGACATACCGGAGGTCCATGCTACCGCGGTGCACCGCGACGGCTTCCTGCACGATCCGATGACGCCGACGTCCGTAGGATGGCGGCCCGATGCCGGACGAGCCGCTGCGCCACAGCCCGCTCGAGGACGTCCACCGATCGCTCGGCGCGAAGCTCGCGCCGTTCGCCCGCTGGCTCATGCCGATCGAATACGCGGGGGCGCTGTCCGAGCATCGGGCGGTCCGCGAGCGCGTCGGCCTGTTCGACCTCAGCCACCTCGGCAAGGTCGATCTCCGCGGCGCCCACGCCGAGGCCACGATCCGCAGGTTGTTCACGAACGACCCCGCGAAGGTCGCCGTCGGCCGCGCGCAGTACCACCACCTGCTCGACGAGAGGTCCGGCGGCGTCCTCGAGGACCTCTTCGTGTACCGACTCGCCGCCGAGCGGTGGTTCGTGGTGCCCAACGCGTCGAACAAGGACCTCGTCGTCGGCGAGCTCCGCAGCACGCCGGCCGAGATCGAGGACCACGACGACTGGTGCTTCCTGGGCGTGCAGGGCCCGCGCTCGCCCGCGGTGATCGCACGACTCTGGCCGGTCGCTCCCGACCTCCCGTTCCTCGGCTGCACCGTGGCGGCGTTCGGCGGGGGAGACATCGTCCTCGCACGGACGGGCTACACGGGGGAGCGCGGCTACGAGCTGTTCGCGCCCGGTGACCGCGCGGCCGCCCTGTGGGACGCGCTGCTCGAGACCGGAGGCGATGCCGGGATCGAACCGTGCGGGCTGGGTGCCCGCGACGTCTTGCGGCTCGAGATGGGCTACCCCTTGTACGGGCAGGACCTCGACCCGTGGCACACGACGCTGGAGGCCGGCCTCGGGTGGGCCGTGTCCTTCGACAAGGGCGACTTCCGGGGTCGCGACGCGTTGATCCGTCAGCGTGAGGACGGACTGCCGAGCCTGCTCCACGGGCTCGTCACCGCGGACCGGCGTTCGATCCCCCGTCCCCATCAGCCGGTGCTCCTCGGCGACGAGGTGGTCGGCGAGGTCACGAGCGGAACGTTCTCCCCGACGCGGGGGACCGGTATCGCGCTCGCGTACCTCGCACCCGGCGATGCGCACCCCGTCGGATCCGACGTCGAGATCGACATCCGCGGACGGCGCGCCCCGGCGAGGGTCGTCGCGACGCCCTTCGTCGACCGATCTCCCCGGTAGGGGGGACTACCCGGCCGGCGTCGTGCCCCGTACGTCGGGCGGACGCACGGCATCGATCATCTCGGGGACCGACGATCCGGCGAACCGGGTCGTCTCCATCATCCGCAGGAGCAGCTGCGGCGCCCTCGGGGAGTCCGGGACGACCGCCACGACGACGTACAGGCTCGAGGTCGGGATGCCGACCTGCCGGATCGGGCCGTACCCGGGTGCCGCGACGAAGTACGCCCACCGCGCCGCCCGGTCGCCGAGGGTGCACGTCCCCCGTCCGCGCGCGACGAAATCACCGGGCGACCCCGGGTCGCCGGGGTCGAACGAGGGCACGTGATCGACGAAGACGCGGATGTGCGTGGCGTCGCACCGCTCGGACCGCGTGATCAGGTCGAGGGCCGGTCCGGTCGCGGCGAGGTAGTAGTAGTCGGACGGCACGCCGACACGGGTCCCGTCGACCCAGACCGCGGCATAGCCCTCGATGGGCGGCCGCGTCCCGCCCCACGGGTCGTCGGTCGGCCCCGCGACGAGGCCTTGACGAGGATCGTCGAGCGCGGTCATCGTGCTCGGTCGCCATGCGTCGGGCAGGACGGCGCTGATCGGCCCCGCTACCACCTCGCGGTAGGGGCTGGGGGTCTCGGTGATCAGCACGCCCGGGCGGTGGATCGGAGATGCCGCGATGACATCGCCACATCCCGCGGCCGCCAGGGCGAGCACGGAGGCGTAGAGGATCTTCCGCACGCGCAGGTACCTGTCCGGAGCATAGACCCGTCGCGCGGTCTGGCGCGCGCGCTCAGGCCCGGTCGGCGACCGGCAGCGGGATGACGGGTGCGGCGTGCGGCGCGGTGGCGCCGGCGTCGAGCTGCGAGGGGATCGACGAGGTCGGACCGTTCGCGACGGCCTCGGGTTCGGCCAGCGCGGGCGGTGCCGAGATCGTGTCGCCCTCGTGCGCGGGGATGACGAAGGAGAAGCGCGTTCCTCCGGCCGGCAGCGGATCCGCCCACATGATGCCGCCGTGCTGGAGCACGAGCTGTCGCGCCATGTGGAGACCGACCCCGGCTCCTGCGCGCTCCTTCCGCAAGATGTCTTCGCCCGCCGAGAACGGCTCGCGGAAGGCCTTGCTCACGATCTCTCGGTGTACACCCGACCCGTGGTCGGTGACGGAGACGACCGTCCCTTCGGTCATCGTGCGCCCTCGGACCGAGACGCGCTCGCCGTCGGGCGAGTATCGACACGCGTTGTCGAGCAACTGTCGCACGATCTCGGCGAAGCGAACCGGGTCCGCGGACGCGTCGAGGCGTTCCGGTGCGTCCAGGTCGACCGGGACGGCGTACTGACGAGCGGCCTCTTCGGCCACGTGTCGAAGGATCGGGGCGAGGTCCACGGCCGTCGGTTTGAGCGTCAACGTCCCTCGATCGAGATCGGCGATCGTCAACATCTCGTCGATCAGCATCGTGAGCTTGTCGAGCGAGCCCTCGAGCTGGGCGAGGAAGGTGTCCAGCTCGTCCTCGGGGATGCCGCGGTTCTTCAGGACGTAGGCGATGCCCTTCGCGACCGTGACCGGCGTCCGCAGCTCATGCGAGATGTTCGCCAGGAAGTCGGCCTTGGCCGTCGTGAGCGACTCGAGGCGCTCGGAGACGTCTGCGAGGGTTGCCTCGAGCTCGCGGCGCTGCGTGGATTCGGCGACGAACCGACCGGCGAGCTGCCCCCCGATCCGGTGGCTCAGCGTGACGTTCCCCTCGAGGACCGAGCGGATCGCGCGGAGGACC
>DASPIF010000396.1:0-5645 GCA_035629255.1 Actinomycetota bacterium
TCGGAGGAGGAGCGGCGGGAGCTGCAGGGGATCGCGCCGCTGACGCTCAAGCCGGTCGTCGTCGTGGCGAACCTGGAGGAGGGAGCCTCGGCGCCCCAGGGTCTGCCGGTGGGCTCGATCGGGGTGTACGCGTCGATCGAGGCGGAGACCGCGGAGATGGACGCCGCCGAGGCGCGGGCGCTGCTCGAGGAGTTCGGGGTCGAGGAGCCGGGGCTCGACGGCGTGATCCGGGCGGGGTACGGCGCGCTCGACCTGATCACGTTCCTCACGACGGGGGACGACGAGACGCGCGCCTGGGAGGTCCGCCGGGGGGCCAAGGCGCCCGAAGCCGCGGGCGTGATCCACACGGACCTCGAGCGCGGATTCATCCGGGCCGAGGTCATCGGCTACGAGGACCTCATCGCCGCGGGTTCGATGGACCAGGCGAAGGCGACGGGACGCGTCCGCGTGGAGGGGAAGGACTACGAGGTCCGCGAGGGCGACATCCTGCACGTTCGCTTCGCGGTCTGATCCGGCGGGGAGCTCACCCGTGCCCGAGCCCGGAGCTCGGGCACCACTCCAGGAAGACGTGCCAGGCGCCGCCCTCCTGCGCGCGGGTGATCCGGCCGATCGTCCGCCCGTCACGAACGACGATCAGCAGGTCTCCGTGCCAGCGCGAACCCGGATAGCCGGGCGTCTCGAGCTCGTCGCTCCCCCGGAGGTTCGGGATGGCGCGACGCGCCGTCGACTGGGCGCGTTCGGTCAGGCTGATCGTCGCCACGAGCTCGTCGCGCTCGGGCGTCTCGCCGTCGCACGTCAGCTCGGGTGAGATCCACCGTCCTTGCGGATCGAGCACCGTGAGCACGTCGGCGTCGGACGCCGCGCCGTCGTCGGACGAGCACGTCACGGTCATGGGGCCCGGCGGCAGCGCGAACGTCGCCTCGGTGGGTCGATCGTCCGCGACCGGCAGCTCGGCGAGGAGCGTGTCCGACGCCGAACGGATCTCGAGGCGCTCGGCGCTCGCCGGGTTCTCGACGGCCACGTGGACGCCGTCGCGGAGCGGGAGCACGCGCTCGGTGCGGACGATCGTCCCGGTGGGGCTGCAGACGACCTCGGCGCCGCGAGCGACCGACGGTGCGAGGGGTGCGCCGTCCGAACCGAAACCGCCGGCGGCAGCGAGGCCCGCGGCGATGGCGATCACGCCGATCAGGACGACGAGCCTCCACACGGCGGACACGATACGCGGACGGGCCGTGCCGACCGATGCGTCCGCGAGCACCACATCTTTCCGCATCGAACGCAGCTTTCTCTGGCGTGACAAGGACCCGTATCTGGTACGGTCGACGCGTGGCGGACGGCTACCGCATCGGCGAAGCCGCGGACATGCTCGGCGTGCGCGTCGAGACGCTCCGCAGATGGGAGCGCGCCGGCGAGCTCGAGACGGTCCGGACCGCCGGGGGGCAGCGGCTGATCCCCGGTGCGGAGATCGCGCGTCTGCTCTCCGAGCGCCGTCGTCGCACGGCCGTTCGCTCGGGCAGCGTCCGCAACCGGTTCCCCGGGGTCGTCACGGAGGTCAAGCGCGACGGGCTCGCCGCCACGGTCGAGCTGCTCGCCGGCCCGCACCGGGTCCTGGCGTTCGTGACGCGTGAGGCCGTCGACGAGATGGGCCTCGAGGCCGGCATGCACGCCGTCGCCACCGTGAAGGCGACGAACGTGATGCTGGAGTTCGACGCATGAGGCGCGTGGTCGTGTACGTCGCCGTCATGGTCCTGACCATCGTCGCAACGTCGTGCGGGCGTGCCGGGGACGACATCCGGGGCGACGACGGGGTCGAGCTCACGGTGTCGGCGGCGGCGTCACTGACCGGGGCCTTCACCGACATCGGCGAGGACTTCGAGGCGGCCCACGACGGCGTGCGGGTCCTGTTCAACTTCGGGCCGTCGGACGGCCTCGCCACGCAGATCACCGAGAGCGGGGGCGTCGACGTGTTCGCGTCGGCCAGCCCGGCGTGGATGGATGCCGTCTCCGAGGATCCCGGGGTCACGCAGCGAGCCGATCTCGCACGGAACCGCCTCGCGATCATCGTGCCGGCGGACGATCCGGCGCGCATCTCGGCGGTGGAAGATCTGGCCGAGCCTGGCATCCAGCTCGTCCTCGCCGCCGAGGGCGTCCCGGCCGGCGACTACGCGCGCGGTATCCTCGCGAACGCCGGGATCGCCGACGCCGCCATGGCGAACGTCGTGTCGAACGAAGAGGACGTCAACGGCGTGATCACGAAGGTGCTGTCTGGCGATGCCGACGCGGGGATCGCGTACGTGACCGACGTGACCGCCGGCCTCGCCGAGCAGATCACGCTCGTCGAGATCCCGGACGACCTCAACGTGATCGCGACCTACCCGATCGCGGTCGTGCAGGGGACGGAGCATCGCGACCTCGCCGAGGCGTTCGTCGAGTTCGTCCTCGGCCCGGGACGGGGAACCCTCGACGGATACGGCTTCCTCCCCGCCTGAGGTCGTCACCTCGTCGCGCGGGAAGGCGCGCGATCGTCGTCGCGTCCCCGTGCTGCTCGTCATCGTCGCGTGCGTCGGCATGGCGATCGTCGCCCTCCCGATCGCGGGCCTGATCGCCCGCTCCCCATGGACGCGCATCGCCGAGATCGCGACCGACGAGGCGACGCTCGAGGCGTTGCGACTGTCGGTCGTCGTCTCGACGGCGGCGGCGCTGCTCGCCCTCGTGACGGGGTTCCCGATCGCGTGGCTCCTGGCTCGCGTCTCGTTCCGAGGCCAGGTGATCGTGCGCGCGCTCGTCGTCCTGCCGCTCGTGATGCCGCCCGTCGTAGCGGGCGTCGGTCTCCTCGCCGCGTTCGGACGTCGCGGCATCGTCGGCGGATGGCTCGATCGGTGGTTCGACGTCCAGATCACGTTCACGACCGGTGCCGCGGTGCTCGCCGCGACCTTCGTCGCGTTGCCGCTCGCGGTCCTCGCGCTGGAGTCCGGTCTCCGCTCGATCGACGAGCGCCTCGAACTCGCCGCGGCGACGCTCGGGGCCTCGCGTTGGTACGCGCTCCGTCGAGTCGTCGTGCCGATGCTCGGGCCGCAGATCGCGGCGGCGGCCGTCCTGGCGTGGGCTCGAGCCCTCGGAGAGTTCGGGGCGACGATCACGTTCGCCGGCAACCTCTCCGGCCGCACCCAGACGCTCCCGCTCGCGGTGTTCGAGCGGCTCCAGACCGATCCCGCGGCTGCGTTCGCCCTCTCCGTCGTCCTGATCGCGCTCGCGCTGACGGTGATCATCGCGCTCCGCGGACGGCTCCTCCGATGACCCCTGGCGTGGCGATGCGCACCGGCCTCGGGATCGACGTCACCGTCCGCCGCGGCGGGTTCTCCGTCTCGGCGGCGTTCGATGCGAGGCCCGGTGAGACGATCGCGCTCGTCGGGCCGAACGGGTCCGGGAAGTCGACGCTCGTCTCGACCCTCGCGGGACTCGAACGACCGAGCGCCGGGCGGATCGCGCTCGACGGCGAGGTGTTGGACGACGTCCCGACGGGCGTGCATGTGGCACCCGAGCATCGACGCATCGGCGTCGTGTTCCAGGACCTCCTGCTGTTCCCGCACCTGTCCGCGCGGGAGAACGTCGCGTTCGGCCCCCGTGCGCGTGGCTCCGACCGTGCCGACGCGCACCGACGCGCGGCGGCCGCGCTCGAGCGGCTCGGTCTCGGCTCCCGGCTCGACGCGCGTCCTCGCGACCTGTCGGGTGGCCAGGCGCAACGCGTCGCGCTCGCGCGCGCGCTGATCGTGGAACCGCGCCTGCTCCTGCTCGACGAGCCGCTCTCGGCGCTCGACGTCGGCGCCCGAGCCGAGGTGCGGGACGCGATCCGCGACGAGCTGTCGCGGTTCGACGGCGTGCGCATCCTCGTCACGCACGATCCCGTCGAGGCCGCGATCCTCGCCGATCGCCTCGTCGTGCTGGAGGCCGGACACGTGACGCAGATCGGGACGCCCGACGAGATCCGCGGAGCGCCGCACACGCGCTACGCGGCCGATCTCGTCGGCGTCAACGCGTTCCGCGGACGCCTCCGGCGTTCGCCCGACGGCTCCGGCGTGGTCGAGACCCCCGCGGGCGACGTGATCGTGCCCTGGCCCGACGAGCGGGCGCCCGGCGACGAGGTCATCGCGATCGTGCGGCCGACCGACGTCACGCTCTCGCGGGAGCCCCCGGCCGGATCCGCGCGGAACGTCTTCCGGGGCGAGATCCGGTCGGTCGCGATCGAGGGAGACCGCGCGCGGGTTCGCCTCGCGACCGTGCCGCCGCTCGTCGCCGAGATCACCCGAGCCTCGGTCGAGCGTCTCGGCCTCCGCGCGGGCGTCACGGTGTCGGCGTCGTTCAAGGCCGTCGAGGTCGACGTCCTCACGCCGTGACGGAGCGCGGATCCGACGCGCCCGCGCGGACCTGCCCGTAGAGTGGGCGCTCATGGCCGAGACCGAGGCTCGCCCCGTCGACGACGAACGCCCGTCCGCCGGCGTCCCCTCCGAGGGTCCTCCCGAGCCATCGGATCCTTCCGGTCGCAACGGAGCGCCGCCGATCGAGACGGACCACGACGAGGCGACCGCGGCGCCGCTCACCGCGGGAGGCGGGGCGCAGCGCGATCCGGCCGCCGTATCTGCGGACGCGGCGGCGACCGGCGGTTCGGCTGCCACGAGCGACGGTCCGCGTCACGCGCCTCATCGGGGCAAGCACGAGCACGGCGCACGCCGGCGGTTCGTCGGCTCGACGCCGTTCCTGATCCTCGTCGCGCTCGTCGTGGCCCTGATCGTGAAGACCTTCTTCGTCCAAGCGTTCTACATCCCGTCCGAGTCGATGGAGCCGACGCTCGCCGTCGGTGACCGCGTGTTCGTGAACAAGGTCGTGTACGACCTGGGTGACATCACGCGCGGCGACGTGATCGTGTTCGGCAATCCGCACCCGGGGCAGGGCACCGACCGCGGTCCGATCGGTGCGTTCCTGAACTGGCTCGGCGAGGGCATCGGGTTCGCGCAGCCCGAGGACGAGGACTTCATCAAACGCGTGGTGGGCCTGCCGGGCGAGACGGTCGAGATCAGCGACAACGTCGTGTACATCGACGGCGAGCCGCTCGACGAGCCGTACCTGACCGACGACGCGAAGATCAGCAACGGCGACTACCCCCTGACGCAGGTGCCGGACGACGCGCTCTTCGTGATGGGCGACAACCGAGGCAACTCGGCGGACAGCCGGTATGGCCTTGGTTTCGTCCCGGTCGAGAAGGTGATCGGGCGTGCGTTCGTCGTGATCTGGCCGCCGGAGGACATGGGCGGCATCTGATCCAGCCGGCCGGCGCACCGCCCGGTGCCCGCCGCGGTGTTCGGACCTTGCCGACCGCGCGGGGATACGCTCCCGGAGCGATGAAGGGTGAGCGTCCAGCTCGCGGCCTGCCTCGGCTCTCGCTGTCCTCGCTCGCCACGCTCTACGCGATCCCGGCGTGGTCATCGGCGCGGGGTTCGCCGTTCGAGCGCTCGAACCCTTCCCGACGCGGGCCATGTACGTGCGGGCGGACGGGGACGGACCCGAGAAGCTGTTCATCCGCGCGTGACCGCGCGTCAATCCGAACGCGAGCCCGACAGAGCCGCGACGGCACCGAGCGAGACGTAGAT
>DASPIF010000397.1:0-3565 GCA_035629255.1 Actinomycetota bacterium
TCGATCGCGTGGGTCGACGACGCCGGCGGCCTCCACGTGGGGCCACGGAGCGCCGGCGCCGAGCCCGGGCCGGCGTGCTACGGCCGCGGCGGGCACGACGCGACGCTCACCGACGCGAACCTCGTGACCGGGCGGCTCGACCCCGGGTACTTCCTCGGCGGCACGATGGAGCTCGACGTGGACGCCGCGCGCTCGAGCCTCGAACGTCTCGGCGTCCGCCTCGGCGTCGACGTCGCGCACGCCGCCCGAGGTGTCCTCCGATACGCCGTCGCGCAGATGGCGCACGCGCTCCGGCTCGTCACCGTTCGGCGCGGCCACGATCCGCGCGACTTCACCTTCGTCGCGTACGGCGGCGCCGGCCCGCTGCACGCGGCGCTGCTCGCTCGCGAGCTCGGCGTCGCCCGAACCGTGATCCCGCCCGCGCCGGGGCACTTCTCGGCCTTCGGGATGCTCCTCGGCGATCTGCGCGCCGATGCCGTCCGCACGTACGTCGGTCCGCTCGACGCACGCGCGCTGGCGGCGATGTTCGACGCGCTCGAGCGCGAGGCCGAGGACGAGCTCGAGGAGGAGGCGGGCGAGCGACGGGTCCAACGCTTCGCGCAGCTGCGGTACGTCGGTCAGGAGCACACCCTCGAGATCCCGCTGGGCGACGGTCCCATCGACGACACCCTGTTGGCGGAGCTGCGCGCGTCCTTCGACCGCGCGTCCGAGGAGGCGTACGCGTTCAGCCTCGCGACGCCCGTCGAGATCGTCGAGGCGCGCGTCAGCGTGTCCGCGCGGCGTGGCGGCGTCGCGTGGGCCGACCCGCCGGCCGAGACGCACGACCTGCAGCCGCGCCAGATCGACCTCGATCAGCACGGCGGCGTGCTGCGTGCGGAGGTGATCCACCGCGGGGCGCTGGCCGAGGGCGATCGCCTCACCGGTCCATGCGTCGTCGAGGAGCCCGCCGCGACGGTCCTCGTGCTGCCGGGCCAGACGGTGACGGCGGACGCGCTCGGCAACCTCGTGATCGAGGAGAGGGCGTGAACGAACGCGACCGGTTCACGACCGACGTCCTGCGCGAGGCGTTCTTCGCGGTGACGGAAGAGATGTTCGTCGCCCTCCAGCGGACCTCGCAGAGCCCGGTGATCTACGAGGTCCTCGACTACGCCGTCGGCCTGACCGACGCGCACGGCGAGCTCGTCTCGCAGGGCAACGGCATCGCCGGCTTCCTCGGCCCGCTCGGCGAGGTCGTCCGCGACACGCTCGTCCGGGTGCCCGATCTCGCGCCCGGCGACGTGATCGCGACCAACGACCCGTACGCGGGTGGCGGGAGCCACCTGTCCGACGTGGCGCTCGTCCGCCCGATCTTCGTCGAGGACGAGCTCGTCGCGTTCGCGGGCGCGAAGGGTCACTGGACCGAGGTCGGCGGCAAGGATCCGGGGTCGTGGACCGCCGATTCCGTCGAGATCTACCAGGAGGGGCTGCAGCTCCCGTTCGTGCGCGTCGCGCGCGCCAGCGGGATCGACCGCGATCTCGCCGCGGTGATCGCGGCGAACTGTCGTCTGCCCGACCAGACCCTGGGCGACCTGACCGCCTTCGCGGCGTGCCTCGAGGTGGCGGAGCGTCGGGTGCTCGAGCTGTGCGCACGGTACGGGACGGCGACCATCACCGATGCGATGCGCGCCGTCCACGAGCGGAGCGAGGCCCTCTCGCGCGCCGCGGTGGCATCGCTCCCGCGCGGCGTCTTCGAGGCCGAGGACTTCGTCGACGAGGACGGGCTCGGGAACGGCCCGTTCCCGATCCGCGTCCGGGTCACGATCGACGGTGAGCGCGTCGTCGCCGACTTCACCGGCTCGCATCCGCAGGTCCCCGGACCGGTGAACTGCACACGGAGCGGTCTCATCTCGGGCGTGCGCACCGTCTTCAAGGCGATCACCGGTCCGAACGAACCCGGATCGGACGCGTGGTTCCGTCCCTTCGAGGTCGTCTGCCCGCCGGGCACGATCCTCACCGCGGAGCGCCCGGCCCCGGTCGCGCTCTACTTCGAGTCGACGGAGGCGGCGACCGACCTCGTGTGGAAGGCGCTCGCGCCGTCGATGCCCGAGCGTCTGACCGCCGGTAGCTTCGTCTCGGTATGCGCGACGGCGATCTCGTGCACGCATCCGGACACCGGTGAGCCGACGTTGCTCGTCGAACCGCAGGCCGGCGGATGGGGCGCCGGCACCGAGATCGACGGGCAGCACGCCCTCGTCTCCGTGGGCGACGGCGAGACGTACGTGATCCCCGTCGAGGTGTGCGAACAGCGGTACGGGATCCGCGTCGAGCGGTTCGGCTTCGATGTGGTCGATGCGGGTGCGGGGCGTCGGCGCGGCGGCCGCGGCCTCGTCCGCGAGTACCGGATGCTGTCCGACGGCTCGCTCACGGTCGGCTTCGGACGGAACCGCTACCCCCCGTGGGGCATGGACGGCGGCCGCGACGGCTCCCCGAACCACGTCGAGGTGGTCCGCGCCGACGGCACGCGCGAGGGCTTCGGCAAGGCGGCGCGCTTCCCGCTGCGCGAGGGCGACCTCGTGCGGCTCATCACCGGCACCGGCGGCGGCGTCGGCGATCCGCGCGAGCGGGAGCGCGAGCGCGTCCGGACGGACCTCGCCGACGGGATCATCACCGACCGCGAGGCCCGCGAGGCGTACGGACTCGCCGACGAGGGACGGGGGTGACGTCCGCGCGGATGATGCTCGACGCCTCCACCCTGCCCGCGCTGGCGCGCGGATGCGCGATCCTCGGGGCAGGCGGTGGTGGCGACACCGCGGTGGGGCTGCTCGCGGCGCTCCAGGCCGTCGAGGACCACGGGCCGGTCGCGCTGGTCGATCTCGAGGACCTCCCCGAGGACGGGCTCCTGATGCCGTGCGGCGGCGTCGGTGCCCCGACCGTCTCGATCGAGAAGATCGAGAGCGGCGGGGAGGGTGCCCGGCTGCGCGAGGCGATCGAGGAGCTGCGCGGCGCGCCGGTCGTCGCGCTGATGGCCGGCGAGATCGGCGGCTCGAACGGCATCGTCCCGGCGTTGTGGGCCGCGCGGATCGGTCTGCCCGTCGTCGACGCGGACGGCATGGGCCGCGCGTTCCCCGAGATCCCCCAGGTGGCGATGGAGATCGCCGGCATCTCGCCGAACCCGGCCGTCATGACCGATGAGCGCGGCAACGTGATCGTCTTCCGCGGCATCGACGGCGATTGGATGGAGCGGATGGAACGCGCCGCCGCCGTCGAGTTCGGCGGGATGGCGTGGTCGAGCGAGTACCAGCTCACCGTCGGCCAGGCACGGGCCGGTGCCGTCGTCGACCACGCGGTGTCGCTCGCGGTTCGGCTCGGCCGCGCCGTGCTGGACGCCGAGCACGACCCCGTCGACGCGCTGCTCCGCGAGGTGCGCGGCGTCGCGCTGATCGTCGGCAAGGTCGTCGACGTCGAGCGCCGAACCACGGGCGGGTTCGTCCGTGGCTCCGCGACGATCGAGGGGGTCGGGCAGGAGTCGGGCCGCTCGATCCGGCTCGAGATCCAGAACGAGAACCTCGTCGCGCTCGAGGACGGA
>DASPIF010000398.1:0-3864 GCA_035629255.1 Actinomycetota bacterium
GGACCACGGGTTCCAGTCGGTGACGCGCACGGTCCACATGGACCACCTGCTCAAGAGGTTCGGGTACCTCGAGTTCAGCGCCTCGAACGCGCTGTTCGGGCCGATGCAGTGGGGGCCCGTGCGCAAGATCGCGCGCAAGGCGTACGACATGCTCGGGCTGCACGGGAAGGTCTCGCTCCCGCAGTCGGTGAACTGGTCGAAGACGCGCGCGTACACGACGATCCGTTCGACGGGGGAGGGGGTCTCGATCAACCTCGCGGGCCGCGAGCCGGACGGCGTCGTCGACTCCGGCGACTTCGAGCGCGTGCGCGACGAGGTGATGGACCGGCTCGCGTCGTTCGTCGACACGAAGACCGGCAAGAAGCCCGTCAAGGCGATCTACAAGCGCGAAGAGGTCTTCAAGGGGAAGTACGCCGACACGGCGCCCGACATCCTGATGGAGCCCGAGGTCGGCTACTCGCTCACGCACGCCAGGACCGCGCTCGAGGACGCCGACTGGATCTCCGGCGACCACCGGCCCGAGGGAACGATCGTCGCGGTCGGCCCGAACGTGCGGCCGTTCGACCACGACCCGAACCTGATCGACATGGCGCCGACGATCCTCGCCGCGCTCGACGCTCCGGCCTCGATCAAGCACACCGGCCGCGTGCTGCACGAGGTCGTCGGGAGCGCGGACGTGAAGCAGCGCGCCGACGCGATAGGTCAACCGGCGGTCGACGAGAACGCGGTCGCGGCGTCGGCGATCCCGGGCATGGGCGGTGGCGACCCGAGCACCGTCAGCGACACCGAGGCCGACGAGATGGAGGAGCACCTCCGCGGTCTCGGCTATCTCGAGTAGCGCTCCCTAGCTGACTCCCCGTCAGCGAGGGCCGGTCGCGGTGAAGAGCGCGATCGAGCGTGTCACCTCGACGTCGACCGTCCGGAACGACGCCTCGAGGATCTCGCGCAGGCCCTCCGCGGTATCGCCGAGGTTGTCGAACGCGCCCTGGCGGTTGAACGCCATGAGCACGCCGCGGGCTGCCCGCGAATGCTCCGCCGTGGTCCCGAGCACCGTGCCCCCGAACAGCACGCCCTCGGGTTCGAGCACGTCCGCGATGTTGCGGATCGCGACGGCCTTGCGCTCCTGCGGCCCGCGGAGACAGTGGAGGACGAAGCTGAGCGCTGCCGAGTCGAACCGGCCCTCGAGCGGGAGCGGCTTCATGACGTCGGCCTCGACCGTCGTCGGATGCAGGGCCGCGAGCCGGCGAGACGAACGCGCGAGCACCTTCGGGTTGGGGTCGAGCAGCGTGATCTCGGTCCCACGGGCGGGCGCGGCCTTCTCGATGAAGTACCCCGTCCCCGGACCGACGTCCAGGTGCCGTCGCCCCATGTGCTTCCGGTAGCGCTCGACACCCGGGTGGATGGGTGCCTTCCACACCACCGGTGCCATGAACCCGAGGACCCACGGATCGTAGATCGCGAGCATGAACCGGTTGTAGCCCGACTGTCCCTTGTACGACGGATCGCTCTTGTCCACCGCCCCACCCCCGCCCCGACGCTACGCCGCTCGTCACCGGTGGGTCGCACCTGCTGCCAGGCATCGTTGCGGGGTGATGCCCTCTTCCCGGGGTGCTGCCTTCTTCCGCGGGCTGCCCAGGCGGGATGCCAGGGCCCGGTGTGAGGTTCGCGAGTGCGTTCGAGACGGCGACGCCTATCACCCCGTATGAACACCTGAGAGACGCGGTTCGTCCAGCGAGCCGTGAAGAGAGCGCCGCGCTGGGTCAGGGCTCGATCCGGATCGACACGAGGACGTCTCGCAGCTCGGCGAGGGCCTCCGCCGGCGCGTTGGCGGAACGCCCGGCGGCGATCATGAGCCGGGTCCCCTCGACGTCGAGGATCCAGAACTCCTCGGTGTAGCCGGGGCCGGTGTAGCCGTAGAAGGCGTCGCCGGGCTCGCCGACGTCGATGGGTGCGATCCAGCTCCTGACGTCGCCGGCGTCGCAACGATCGAACGCGATGTCGGGCACGGTCCACTCGAGGTGCTTCCCGCGGTAGCCGTAGATCGTCACGTCTTCGGGTGGCGTCGTGACCTCGAACGGCTCGAGCTCCGTCAACGCGGTCACGAGATCGTCCACGCTGGGCCCGACGGGCGGATCGGCGGCGAGATGGTCGGCGCAGCCATCCGTGACCAGGTTCACCACCGTGGTGATGCTCACGCTGACGTGCCCGTCGTCGGGGCCGAACTTGACCGCGCCGAGCCAGCTCGACCATCCCTCGGCCGGGATGTCGAACACGGCTCGGAGCGGCGTGGACGGATCGACGTCGGCGTCGATGAAGTACGTCCCCGGCTCGACCGGGGAGAGTGGCTCGACGCCGGTGAAGATGTCCTGCGCGGCCGGAGCGGTGTCGGTCTCGCTCGGCGTGGCGGTCGTCGGAGCCGGATCACCCGCCGGCTCGGGGCTCGAGCCGCACGCACCCACCGCGAGCATGACCGCCACCGCGAGCGCACGTCCTCGTCCGGTCCTCATCTTCGACCTCCCTCCGCGACATTGTGACCCCCGGGTGCCAGGGTCCGAAGCGGTGAAGCCGAAATCTCGGACGTCCGAGCCGGCTCGATGCACGCCTTCGCGACCTCGGCGAACCTCGAGACGAGCTCGGCCGCCGCCTCGTCGCCCTGCTCGTTCGTGAACACGGTATAGCCGCGGACGTCCGCGATCAGGAACGTGCGGACGACGCTGCCTCGTGACGCGGGTCCCCCATCGAGCGCATCCGCAGGTGCGGGTGCGGTCCAGGCGTTCCACGAAGCGGCGGAGCAGGAACAGGCTGACGTCGTCCTTCGTGCGCTCCGCGACGTGGAACGGCTTGTCCATCAGGCGGAGCAGCCGCAGCAGCGAGATGAAGAGAGGAACGAGAGGGCCGCCGCAGCGGTCGCGGTGCTGCCGTAGCGAAGGAACGTGCGGCGGTCGAGCACGTGTCGGGACGCCTTCATCGGGACCTCCTCGCGCGAGCGCGAAGGGCTCGCCGACGGTCCAGACGCGCGGAGGAGCCGACGGACTACGGTGTCGGCGCTGACGTGACATCCGAGCGGCCGCGCTCGACCGCTCCCGCTTCGGCCCGTTGCTAGCCTCCGCGGATGGACGCCCCATCGCCCATCCCGGATGGCGTCGAGCCGCTCCCCGATCCCACCTGGTCGGTTCGCGAGCCGACGCCCGAGGACGCGGACGCGATCGCCGCCCTCATCAACGAGGTCACAATTCGCGAGATCGGCGTGCGCTGGACCACGGCCGAGGAGGAACGCGATGCCCTGACCTCCCCCGGCGGCGAGCACTCGCTGCCCGAGACACTCGTCCTCGACCGTGACGGCGACCTGATCGGCTACACGAACGCGATGGCGTCCTCCGGCGAGGAAGTCCACCTGCTCGTGTTCACGCACCCGCGGGTGTGGGGGAGCGGCCTCAGCGCGTGGCTGATCCGGCTCGAAGAGGCGCGCGTCCGCGAACGACGGCCGGCGGGCGCGCCCGTCCGGGTCTCCGCGTTCTCGGGGAACGAGGCCGCGTTCCGGCTGTTCCGCTCGCTCGGCTACGAGCACGTCAGGACGTTCTGGGTGATGGAGATCACGCTCGAGGACGCGCCACCAGTACCGGTGTCCGCGGAGGGCATCGACATCCGTTCGTTCGAGCGCGGACGCGACGAGCGCGCGGTGTACGCGGCGCTCTCGGAGGCGTTCGAGGATCACTGGGGGAGCGGGATGCCGTCGTTCGAGCGCTGGGTGCACACCGACGTAGAGGGCTCGCGATCGGACCTGTCGGTCTGGTTCGTCGCGACCGACGGCGACGAGGTCGTCGGTGCCGCGACGTGCACGACGTCCTCGCCCCACGACGAGGA
>DASPIF010000399.1:0-2860 GCA_035629255.1 Actinomycetota bacterium
CTGCTCGCCGCCGTGGGCGACACGAGCGGCGCCGCGACGACCTACCGGCACGCGATCGACATCGCACACCAGGCGGGTGCCCGCATGACAGAGCTCCAGGCGACGATCGGTCTCGCGGAGGTGACGGAGGGACGCGAGCGAAACGTCGTCGTCGAGCAGCTCGCTCGGCTCTCCGCCGGTTTCACCGAGGGGTCGGACGCACCCGACGTCGTCGCCGCGCGCGAGATGTTCGCGGGCTAGGCCGAGCCTCGGTCACGCTCGGGCGAACGTTCCGGTCTCGATCTCCCCGGCGGGCCGGTAGGTCCCGATGATGACGCCGGTGGTCGACACGGTGCTGTCGACGAGCTCGAGGCCCGCGGGGATCGTCCCGCCGGCGAACAATCGCTTCCCCGCCCCGAGGACGAGCGGGAACAGCCACAGCCGGTACTCGTCGACGAGCGAACTGCGGATCAGCGTCTGGATCAGGTCGGCGCTGCCGTGAACCTGGAGCTCCGGACCCTCGCCGCGCTTGAGCTCGGCGACGGCGCCCGCGGCGTCCCCCTCGAGCAGCACCGACTCCTTCCATGACAGGTTGGGACGGCCGCGCGATGCCACGTACTTCGTCGCGTCGTTGAGCGGCTTGCCGCCCTCCTCGTCGGGGACGTTCGGCCAATACGCAGCGAAGATCTCGTACGTCCGGCGCCCGAGCAGCAGATCGAACGGCTCGTCGAACGCCGCGTCCATGACCTTCCCCATCGTGTCGTCCCAGTAGTTCACCGACCAGCCGCCGTACGCGAACCCGCCGGTGTCGTCCTCCCCCGGGCCTCCCGGGGCCTGCATGACGCCGTCGAGGGATAGGAACGTGCTCACGGTCAACTTCCGCATCGTTCCTCCTGCGCGATGGGTAGGTTCGCCCGATGAGACAACCGTTCGTGGTGTTCGTCAACGCCCTATGGGCGGCATGGGCACGGACCTCCTTGGCGGCGGTCGGCGGCGCCATGCTCCAGCGTGTGCCCAGCCCCCGCATCCACCGCGGGGTGGACCGGTGCTTGGAGGCGATGTCTCGGTGGGCGTGGTGGCAACCCGCGCTCCGAGCGAGGTTGGCCGCGGGACGCGATCGCCCGCTCGTCCCCGAGGCCGAGCTCGAGGCGACGTACCGCGATGCGCTCGCGCTCGTGACGCCCGATGACGCGGACGAGGTTGGTGCGTACCTCGAGTTCGGGGTGTACGTGGGGACGTCGTTGCTGTGCATGCACCGCGCCAGCGTCGCGGCAGGGTTCCCGCGGATGCGTCTCATCGGTTTCGACTCGTTCGAGGGTCTGCCGCCGTCCGCGGGCTCCGACGACGGTGGTGCGTTCCGGCGGGGCTGGTACCGCGCCGGCCACGGGCTCGTACGCGAGCACCTCACACGGAGCGGGATCGACTGGAGCCGCACGACGCTCGTGCCGGGCTGGTTCGACGAGACGCTTCATCCACGGCTGGCCGAACGGCTGGGGATCGATCGCGTCGCCGTGATCCTGATCGACTGCGACATCTACTCCTCCGCGCGCGCCGCGCTCCGGTTCTGCGCGCCGATGATCCGCGACCGCGCCGTCGTCGTGTTCGACGATTGGAACGCCGGCGGCCTCGCCGCGAACGGGATGGGCGAGCGACGGGCGTTCGAAGAGCTCCTCGCCGAGCATCCCGACCTCGGCGCACGTCCGCTCCCGGCTCCGCACGACGACGCTGCGGTGTTCCTCGTCACACGCGATCGTGCCGTCCGGCGCGAGCGGGGCTGAGACACGCGATGGGAGGCGAGCCGAGCGCTCCGCGGCGACCGTCGAAGGACCGTGGCGGTGGCGGTTCCGTCCTGCTCCTCACCGGACCGCCGGGGGCGGGGAAGTCGACGGTCGCGCGGACGGTCGCCGCGAGGTTCGAGCGCTCGGTGCACGTCGAGGCGGATCGCTTCTACGGCTTCGTCGTCGGTGGCTACATCGACCCGTGGGAGCACGGCGCGCACGACCAGAACGTCGTCGCCGTGGAGATCGCGTGCGACGCCGCGGCGCGCTGGGCCGAGGTCGGATACGTCACGATCCTCGACGGGATCTTCATCCCCGGGTGGTTCTTCGAGCCGGCGATCGACCGGCTGCACGCTCGGTCGCTCGACGTCTCGGCCGCGATCCTGCGGCCCTCGGTCGCCACTACGATCGCACGTGCCCGTGCGCGTGTGCCGCCGAAGCGGCTCCCCGACGAGGTGCTCGAGCGGCTATGGCGAGGGTTCGACGATCTCGGTCCGCTCGAGCGACACGTGATCGACAACGGCGAGGAGACGGCGGAACGGACCGCCGATCGGGTCCTCGCCGCGCTCGCCTCGCCGGCGGTGTAGCTCAGAGGGGACCGGACGCTCCAGGTCTCGGTCGCTGCGAGTGTTCCTTGATCCGATCGAACATCTCGCGCATCGATCCGGCCTCCGCCGCCGTGACGACGCCTTCCTCGATGCTCCGGTCGATCAGCGACTGCGCCTGCGCGAAGAAGTCGCCGGTCTGAGCCGTCGCTTCCGCGTCGACGTCGAGCCCCGTCGCGGCGCTGAAGCGGTCCGCCGCGCGCTCGGAGACGAACTGCTCGTCCTCCGAGATCAGACCCTCGGCGAGGAGCAACGTGGTCATCGAGACGCCGAGCCATCTGGCCACGAGGCGCCAGCGATCCGGGGCCGGACGTGCCGCCTCCATCTCCCAGAGCCGGTACGCCGTCCGCGCCACGTCGAGCTCGCGAGCGGCTTGCGACTGGCTGATGCCTCGATCTTCGCGCTGCGCCTTGAGTCGGTCCGCGAGCCGGATGACGTCTCCGCCGCCTCCCTCCTCCGCCGATGCCTCGACCGCGGTCATCGGACCTCGATCTCGGG
>DASPIF010000400.1:0-3277 GCA_035629255.1 Actinomycetota bacterium
GAGGTGACGGCCTGGGATCCGCCGCGACGGCTCGACATCGCGCACCGGAGCTTCCTCCGCGGTGTCGGCGAGTGGTCCCTCGCTCCGACCGCGACCGGGACGCGGTTCGCGTGGTCCGAACGGGTCAGCCTCCCGGTGCCGGTCCTCGGCGAGCTCGTCCTCCGCGCCTACCGGCCGATCCTCCGCGTGCTGATGCGCCGCGGCATGGGCGAGCTCCGGCGGTACGTGATCGCGAGCTGACCCAGGCCCGGTACAGTCCTTCCACGCAGGGGAGCCCGGAGGACCGGGCTGAGAGGCCGGCTGGAGCGTCGGCGACCCGACGAACCTGATCCGGATCATGCCGGCGGAGGGAGCGAACGTGGCGAGCGTCGCCGACCGCGACCGCACCGTCGACGGCACCGCCCTGGAGGCGATCGAGCCCGTGGCGGCCGAGCGACGCACGCTGTCGGGGCTCGACCTCGCGGTGCTGTGGGGCGACCTCTCGGTCGGCCTACTCGTGATCGTCACCGGCGCGCTGCTCGTCACCGCGTTCGGGCTCTCGCTCCCGCTGACGCTGCTCGCGATCCTCGTCGGCGGAGCGATCGGGTGCTTGCCGCTCGCGCTCGTGGCGCGGGCGGGTCACCGCGAGGGCGTCGCGACGATGGTGCTGTTCCGCCCGATCCTCGGCGAGCGCGGATCCGCGATCGCGTCCGCGGTGAACGTGATCCAGCTCGTCGGCTGGACCGCGGTCGAGTTCTGGGCGATGGCGCAGGTCGCGAACGTCGCGTCGTCGCGGCTCCTCGGGCTGGACGCGCCGGGCGTGTGGACGGCGGTCGTCGCCGCGATCTGCACCGTCCTCGCGATCGGCGGGCCGATCGTCGTGATCCGCCGGTGGCTCGAGCGGTTCGGCATCTACGTCCTGATCGGCTCGGCCGTCTGGATCACGGTCGAGGTGCTCCTCGCGGGCGATCTCGGCACGGCGTGGAGCGCGCCGCGGACGGGCGAGCTGCCGTTCTGGCTCGCGGTCGACCTCGTGATCGTCATGCCGGTGTCGTGGCTAGCGCTCGCGGCCGACTACACGCGGTTCGCGCGGAGCGACGCTCGGGCCGCGACCGCGACCTACGCGAGCTACCTCTTCGGCAACACCTGGTTCTACGCGCTCGGCGCGTTCCTCGCGATCGGGGCCGGAACGACGGCGGACGCGGTGGGCGTCGGCTCGGCGATCGTGGCGCTCGCCGGCGGCGCCGTCGTGCTGCTGGCGTTGCTCGTCGGTGAGAGCGACAACGCGTTCGCCGACATCTACTCGGCCGCCGTCTCGACGCGGAACGTCGTGCCGCGGATCGCGCAACGGTCGCTCGTCGTCGCGGTCGGAACGGTGGCGTTCGTCCTCGCGCTCACGCTGTCGATGGAGCGCTACGAGCTCTTCCTGCTGCTGCTCGGCTCCGTCTTCGTGCCGTTGTTCGGGGTCTTCGCGGCCGAATACCTGCGGTCGGGATCCCGGTTCGGGCCCGAGGCGTTCCTCACCTCCCCGCGCGTCCGGTGGGTCGCGTTCATCCCGTGGCTTCTGGGGTTCGCCGTGTACCACTGGTGCGCGCCCGCGGGTCCCGCGGCGTGGGCCGACGGCGTGCGAGGCGTCGTCGAGGCGATCGGGCTGCCGTTCCCGCTGTTCGGGTCGCGGCTCGGGGCGAGCCTGCCCGCGTTCCTCGTCGCGTTCGCGCTGACCTGGGTGCTCCCGCGGCGCGGGTCGATCACTCGGTGACCGTGCGCCTCACGGGAGGCGGGGCGGCGACGAGCAGCACGACCGCCGGATCCTCCGTCGCGTTCGTGATCGCGAGGTCCGATCCCGCGGGCACGAGCGTCGTCTCCCACTGCTCGCGGCGCTTGCGGGAGCGATCGACCTGGATCACGACCTTCCCGGTCACCACCAGCACGATGGCGTCCGAGTCGCGGTCCGCGATCGGCCCGAGCGACTGGTTGCGGTCGAGGCAGACGAGCTCGGACCACAGGTGCGGGGACTCGAAGACGGTCTCGTGGCGCGGGCCGTCCTCGTCGAAGTGGACGAGGTCGCGCAGGTCGCGGGTCTGCATCGGGCGAGCGTACCGTCGGCCGTCACGATCGGTCCCGCTCCCGACGGCCCGGTCGGCGCCCGATCGTGGACCGTCGCTAGACTGACCGCCCCGCGGGCCGAGACGCAGGCTCGCGATCACCGGCCACCGCCCCGAAGGAGCCGCGCGTGCCCACGCCATCGTTCACGTACTCGTCCGATCCTGTCCCCTCCACCCAGGCCGACGTCCTCGTCCTGCCCGTCTACGAAGGCGGCGACGCCGGTCCGGGAGTCCGCGAGGTGCGCGGGCTCGACCTGCTCGGCCTCTACGCGGCCGCCGGCTGCAAGGGCAAGCGCGGCGAGCAGCTCCTCGTCCCGAACACGGGGATCGACGGGCTCGCCGCGGGTGCCGTGCTCCTGCTCGGCGTCGGTCCCCGGAACGAGGCCGGCGCGGACGCGTGCCGCCGCGCGATCGGGCGGATCGCGGGGCAGCTCGCGAAGCGTGGCCGGGTCGCGACGACGCTGCCCCAGATCGCCGGGCGGGCGTTCGAGGAAGCCGTCCAGGCGACCGTGGAGGGGATCGTGCTCGGGGCGTACCGGTTCGACCGGTACAAGACGTCGACCGACGGGGAGCGGGCGCGCGCGACGAAGGTGACGATCCTCGGCGGCGGCCGCGCCGACGCGCGCGGCGCTCGCTCGGCGATCGAGCGCGGTCGCGTGATCGCGGACTCGCAGGCGTGGGCCCGCGACCTCGTCAACACCCCGGCGCTCGACCTGCCGCCGGCGGAGCTCGCGAAGGAAGCGCAGCGGATGGGCAAGGAGACCGGGATCCGGGTCAAGGTCTGGACCGAGCAGCAGCTCGCGAGCGGCGGCTTCGGCGGCATCCTCGGGGTGGGGCAGGGGAGCGTCCGGCCACCGCGCATGATCGAGCTGCGCTACGACGGCGGGGGGCGTGCTGCGCCGATCGCCCTCACGGGCAAGGGCGTCGCGTTCGACTCCGGCGGCCTGTCGATCAAGGACGCCACCGGCATGGAGCACATGAAGAGCGACATGGGCGGCGCGGCGTCGATCCTCGGCACGATGCGCGCGATCGCGTTGCTCGAGCCCAAGGTGAACGTGATCGCCGCGATCCCGTCCGCCGAGAACATGCCGAGCGGCTCCGCGATCCGCCCCGGCGACGTGCTGCGTCATCGCGGCGGCAAGACGTCCGAGGTCCTCAACACGGACGCCGAGGGCCGACTGATCCTCGCGGAC
>DASPIF010000401.1:0-5434 GCA_035629255.1 Actinomycetota bacterium
AGGGGTCAGCGACGGGATCGAGTTCACGTGTGCGGCGCTTCCCGCTGGCGAGCTGTTCGAGCGACCCGCCGCACGCGCGGCGCTCGAGGATCTCGCGCTGTTCGCGCACGACGCGATCGGCTACGAGGCGGCCGGGCACCCGAGGCTTCGCGCGGCGATCGCCGATCACCTTACGCGCCGTTGGCGGCTCCCCTCCACCGCGGACGAGATCGTGGTGACGTCCGGCGCGCAACAGGCGATCGGGCTCGCGGCCGCGCTGTACGCGCGGCCCGGCGACACCGCCCTGATCGAGGACCCGACGTACCTGACGGCGATCGACATGTTCACCGTCGCGGGGTTGCGGATGCACGCGATGCCGATCGGCGTCCAGGGGCTCCGCCCCGAGCGGTTCCAGGAGGCGGCGCTCACCGCGTCGCCGCGGCTCGCGTACGTGATGCCGACCTTCCACAACCCGACCGGACACGTCGTGCCCGACCGGGAGCGGCGCGAGCTGGCGTACCTCGCGACCGAGGTGCAGGTGCCGATCGTCGAGGACCTGACCGTCGCAGACCTCGCGCTCGACGCCGATCCGCCGCCCCCGATCGGCGCCTTCCAGGGCGACGTGCCGGTGTTGACGATCGGGTCGCTGTCGAAGGTGCTCTGGGGCGGTCTGCGGATCGGCTGGATCCGCGCGCCCGAGCCGGTGATCCGTCGCCTCGCTCGGATGAAGCTCGTGATGGATCACGGCTCCTCGACCGTGAGCCAGATCCTCGCGCTGCACCTGCTCCAGGATCTCGACGCCATCCTCGCGGAGCGTCGCGCGCTGGTGCGCGAGCGCCGCGCCGAGCTCGGCGGGCTGCTCGCACGCCACCTGCCCGAGTGGCGATGGGACGAGCCGGCGGGTGGACTCTCGCTGTGGGTCCGTCTGCCCGAGGGCAACGCCGCCGCGTTCGCGCAGATCGCGGCTCGTCACGGCGTGACGATCGTCCCGGGGCCGATGACGTCGGTCGACGGGAACTTCGCCGACCGGCTGCGGATCCCCTACGTCCTGGCATCGGAGCAGATGCGCGACGGGGTCGAGCGCCTCGCCCGCGCGTGGGCCGAGTACGAGCCCGAGGTCGCGTCGTTCGCGCGGTCGATCCAGGTCGTGGTGTGACGCGGGAGATCGGGTTCCGCCTCGTCGACGTGTTCGCGCCACGGCCGCTCGAGGGGAACCAGCTCTGCGTCGTCTCCGACCCGGGCGACCTCGACCACGACCGGATGCTCGACGTCGCGCGGGAGATCGCGTTCTCCGAGACGACGTTCGTCTCCGCCGTGCGACCCGACGGCTACGACGTCCGGATCTTCACCCCCGACGCGGAGATCCCGTTCGCGGGACATCCGACGCTGGGCACGGCGTACGTCCTCGCGGCGGACGGGCGGATCGGTCCGACCGCCACGCAGGTGAGCGTCGCCGGCGAGGTGCCGGTCGAGGTGGACGTCGCATCCTCGTTCGCGTGGATGACGCAGATGCCCCCGGTGTTCGCGGAACCCTTCGACGATCGCGAGCTCCTCGCTCGGGCGAGCGGGCTGCGCGTGGACGACCTCCACCCGGACCTGCCCGCCCAGGTCGTCACGACGGGCCTCCCGCCGCTGATCGTTCCGATCCGAGACGTCGAGACGCTCCGGCGCGCGCGGATCGACCAGGCGGCCGTCGCCGAGGCGTGCGACGGCTCGGCCGCCGAGGAGCTCTATCTGTTCGCCGTCGGCCGGGACGCGGTGACGGCGCGGTTCTTCGGCCCGACCCCGGCGATCGTGGAAGATCCCGCGACCGGCTCCGCGGCGGGACCGCTGGGTGCGTACCTGGCCGAGCACGGCGTGGCCGGGATGCCCGGCCGCGTCCTCGTGCTCCAAGGCGAGCAGGTCGGGCGGCCGAGCGAGCTGCACGTCGAGGTGGAGCCCGGCGACGCCACGTGGAGCGTCCGCGTCGGCGGCGGCGTCCACGCCGTCGGCCACGGCGTCTTCGAGATCTGACCGCGTCCGTCCGCCGTTCCGCCCGCTGACCTGCGTTTTCCTCGACGTTCGAGGAACCCGGCGGTAACGTCGGAGGCGATGCGCCTACGCGTGGTCGTGATCGTGGTGCTCATCGCCGGCAGCCTCGCGTGGGTCGGCACCAACGCGCTGTCCGGCAGCCTCGTCTACTACGTCACCCCCACCGAGCTGCTCGGTGACCCCCCCGCCGCCGCGGAGCGCCTTCGGCTGGGAGGTCAGGTCGTTCCCGGGTCGGTCCACGAGGTGGGGGACGGCGTCGACTTCGTCGTCACGGACGGGACGACGCGGATCAGCGTCGCCCACCGCGGCGGGACACCCGCGCTGTTCCGGACGGAGATCGGCGTCGTGCTCGAGGGCACGTACGGAACGGACGGCGCGTTCCACTCGGACACGATGCTGATCAAGCACGGCGAGGAGTACGCGCCGCCGCGACCGGGCGAGACGCCGGGCCCCGTCCAGGTCGGCTGACCCGTGGCCGCCTTCGTCGGGACGGCCGCGCTCGCCCTCGCGCTGGCGCTCGCGGTCTACGGCGCGGTCGCGGCGATCGTCGGGGTCCGCACGCGCGGGGCCGCGCTGGTCGAGAGCGCGCGGACCACCGCGTACTCCCTGTTCGCTCTCGTCCTCGTCGCCAACGCCGCGATGCTCGCCGCGCTCATGGCGGACGACTTCTCCGTGTCCTACGTCGCGGAGAACTCGAGCCGCGCCACGCCGTCGTTCTTCAAGGTGCTCGCGCTCTGGTCGGCGGACGAGGGGTCGCTCCTCCTGTGGAACCTCGTGCTCGCAGGCTTCCTCGGGGCGGTCGCGTTCGCGTTCCGCCGCCGCCGTCCCGAGACGTTCCCGTGGGCGCTCGCGGTGATGTTCGGCGTGTCCGCGTTCTATCTCGTCCTGGTCCTCGGGCCGACGACGCCGTTCGGCACGGTCGATCCCGTCCCGGCGGACGGACGAGGACCGCTGCCGTTGCTCCAGAACCACCCGTTGATGGCCGCGCATCCGCCGTTCCTGTACCTCGGGTTCATCGGTTTCACGGTCCCGTTCGCGTTCGCGGTCGCCTCGCTGATCACGGGCCGCGTGAGCGACGCGTGGATGCGGATCACGAGGCGCTGGACGCTCGCGGCGTGGGTCTTCCTCACGGTCGGTCTGCTGCTCGGCGCGCTGTGGTCGTACGGCGTGCTCGGGTGGGGCGGGTACTGGGCGTGGGACCCGGTCGAGAACGTCGCGCTCCTGCCGTGGCTGACGGCGACGGCGTTCGTGCACTCGGTGATGGTGCAGGAGCGCCGAGGCATGTTGAAGGTCTGGAACTCGTCGTTGATCGTCGGGACCTTCGCGCTCACGGTCCTCGGCACGTTCCTCACCCGGGGGAGCATCCTCGCGTCGGTCCACACCTTCGCGGCCTCGCTCGTCGGCCCGCTCTACCTCGGGTTCCTCACGGTCGTCCTGGTGGGTGGGTTCGGTCTGATCGCGTGGCGCCGGCGCGCGCTGGCGGCCGAGGCCGCCGTCGACACCCCGTTGTCTCGCGAGAGCGCGTTCCTCGCGAACAACCTGCTGCTGCTCGTGATCACGTTCACGGTCCTGGTCGGGACGCTCTATCCGCTCCTCGCCGAAGCCGTCCGCGGGACCGAGGTGTCGGTCGGCGCGCCGTTCTTCAACCGGAACGCGGCGCCGGTCGTCCTGTTGCTGCTGTTCCTGATGGGCGTGGGGCCGATCCTGCCGTGGCGCGCGGCGTCCCTCGGTTCGGTCGTCCGACGGCTTCAGGTCCCGTTGTGGTCGGCCGCGGCCGTCGCGGTGACGTTCGTCGTCGCCGGTGCGGGGCCGGGGCCGACCGGGATCTTCGCGCTGATCGCGTTCGTCACCACGGCGACGCTCGCGGAGATGGCGCGCGGGGTGCGCGCCCAGCGGCGGGCGACGGGCGCGTCGGTCCCGTCCGCGTCGGTCGCGGCGATCCGCCGGAACCGTCGCCTCTACGGTGGCCTCGTCGCGCACCTCGGCCTGCTGGTGGCGGTCGTCGGGGTCTCGTGGTCGGCGTTCGCTGACCGGGCCGGCGAGGGCTCGATCGCGCGCGGCGCGACGACGCGCGTCGAGGCGTACGACGTCCGCTACGACGAGCTCGAGACGCGTCAGGAGGCGCATCGTCGCGTCACGGTCGCGCGCCTGACGGTCCTCGACGCGGCGACGGGTGACGTGATCGTGCGTCTCCACCCCTCCCTGAACTTCTATCCGGCGTCGTCCGAGCCGATCGGCACGCCGTCGGTCCGCGTCGGGACGCCGTGGAACGGGATGCGCGACCTCTACGCGTCGCTCGTCGCCGTCGACCCCGGGACCGAGCGCGTCACGGTCCGGTTCGTCGTCAACCCGGGGATCGGGCTGCTGTGGCTCGGCGGGGGCGTGATCGCGCTCGGCGGGCTCGCCGCGGCGTGGCCCCGGCGGCGATCGTCCGGCGACCGGCCGCACCTCGGAGTGGCGCCGGTGAGCGAGCCGGTCGCCTCGCGTGAGGAGGTGCAGGTGTGAGCATCGATCTGCGGGAGGAGCCCGACGCCGCGATCGTGCCTGCGGTACCGCCTCGGCGCTCGAGGTGGTGGTGGCTGGTCCTCGTTCCGGTCGGCGCGTTCGCGCTCCTGCTCGCGACCGGCCTCGGTCGCGACCCCGGCGAGATGCCGAGCGAGCTGATCGGGACGCGGGCGCCCGCGCCGTCGTTGCCGACGCTCGACGGGGACGGCACCGTCGACCTCGCGGCGTTCCGGGGTAACGTCGTCGTCGTCAACTTCTGGGCGTCCTGGTGCCTCGAGTGCTTCGAGGAGCACCCGGCGCTCGTGGCCGCATGGGAGCGGTACCGCGATCGCGGCGTCGTGTTCGTCGGCGTGGACTTCGAGGACACCCCCGAGGCGGCCGCCGCGTACGCCGCCGAGCAGGGCGGCGATTGGCCGCTCGCGGCCGATCCCGGCTCGCGAGCCGCGATCGACTTCGGCGTCTTCGGCGTCCCCGAGACCTTCGTGATCGCGCCCGACGGGACGATCACGGCCAAGCGCGTCGGTCCCGTCGATTACGCGTGGCTCAGCGCGGAGATCGACCGCGCGCTGCGACGGGGGACGACGTGACGCGTGCGCTCACCCCGGTGGCGATCGCCGTCGTCGTGATCGGCGTGGCGATCGCGATCGCGGCGGGCCGGGGTGACGATGCGGCCGCCGTGTCGATCGACGCCCGCGCGCAGGAGATCGCCGCAGGTCTGCGGTGTCCGGTCTGTCAGAACCTGTCGGTGGCGGACTCGCCGTCGCGGCTGGCCGGTGAGATGCGGGCCGAGATCGTCTCGCGCCTCCGCGCGGGGGCGAGCCCGGACGACGTCCGCGCGTACTTCGTCGACCGGTACGGCGCGTGGATCCTGCTCGAGCCGCCGCGCCACGGGTTCGACCTGATCCCGTGGCTCGTTCCG
>DASPIF010000402.1:0-3102 GCA_035629255.1 Actinomycetota bacterium
TGATGTACGAGCAGATCGCCTCGAACCGCCGGCGCACGTGGTTGCTGATCGCCGGCGCGTTCGTGCTCCTCGGCCTGATCGGCTACGTGCTCGGCTTGATGGCGAACGCCGGCCCGGCAGGGCTGGTGATCGCGCTGACCATCGCAGGCCTGATGTCGATCGGCTCGTATCGGTTCGGCGACAAGGTCGTCCTCGCGTCCGCCCGCGCTCGCGAGGTCACCGCGGCGGATCAGCCGCGGCTCCACAATATCGTCGAGGGTCTGTCGATCGCCGCGGGGATCCCGAAGCCGCGTGTCTACGTGATCCCCGAGCGCGCGCTCAACGCCTTCGCGACCGGGCGCGACCCCGAGCACTCGTCGATCGCGGTGACCGAAGGGCTGCTCGAGTCGCTGAACCGCGTCGAGCTCGAGGGCGTAATCGGGCACGAGCTCGCGCACGTGGTCGACCGCGACATCCTTGTCGGGACCGTCGTGGCGACCCTCGCGGGTTCGGTGATCCTTTTGTCCGAGTTCTTCATGCGGTCGTGGTGGTGGGGCGGGTTCCGCAGGGGTCGCGACAGCGGCGGCGGCGCGGCAGGGGCCGCGCTGTTCGCGGTGGGGATCGTGCTGCTGATCCTCGCACCGATCTTCGCGCAGGTGATCCGCTTCTCGGTGTCGCGCCAGCGCGAGTACCTCGCGGACGCGCAGGGCGCCCTGCTCACGAGGTATCCGCCGGGTCTGGCGAGCGCCCTCCGCAAGATCGGAGCCGCGAGCGGGATCCCGATGCGATCGGCGAACAACGCGACCGCGCACCTGTGGCTGCATCAACCGTCGCGCCTGGAGGGCGAGCGGGTCGGCGCGCTCGAGAAGCTGTTCAGCACGCACCCGCCCATCGAGGATCGCATCCGGAGGCTCGAGGAGATGTGACGTCCTCGCGGGGATGTTCCGAGGTGTTTGAGACCGGCCGGATCGGCGTTTAGTCTCCGGCTCCCCGGCCGCGAGGCCGTCTTCCCCAACCGGTTCCCCCCCGCCCTCCAGGAGGTCCCCTCCATGACCCGCAACCATCGTCGTCGCGCGCCCGTGACGCGCCGAGGCAAGACGGTCGCGACCCTGACGGTCAGCCTCGTGGTGGGCGGTGCGTTCGCGTACTTCACGATGTTCCCGGAGCAGGCGCCCGCCTTCGTCCGCAGCACGCTGGCGACGGTCGGGCTCGCGGAGGCGGAGCCGCCGACGCCGACGTGCCCGCTCACCGGCGAGGAGGTGAGCGCCGTGCCCCGGCGCCCGGCGCTCGCGATCAAGGTCGAGAACGCGCCGGAGGCGCGGCCGCAGGCCGCGCTCAACGACGCCGACGTCGTCGTCGAACAGCCCGTCGAAGGCGGCTACACGCGTTTCATCGCGATCTTCCATTGTTCGCAAGCCGACCGCGTCGGACCCGTCCGCAGCGCGCGGACCACGGACCCGAATTACCTGCGCCAGCTCGGACGGACCGTCTTCGGCTACGCCGGCGGTGTCCCCTCGGTCGGCCGCGAGGTCGCCCGCGCCGGGCTCACCGACGAGAACTACGAGATCGCGGTCGACGCGTACACGCGGGACACGACGAAGGTCGCGCCGCACGATCTCTACACGTCGACGGACTCGCTCTGGCGCGCCGGACGGGCCGAACGCACCGCGCCGGCCCCGCTGTTCGCGTACGCCTCGTGGGAGGAGCGCGCGAGGCGGATCGGCTCCGCGCACCTGCCGTACTCATCCGTGTCGGACGTCCGTTGGACATGGAGCCGCAGGGCCGACGCGTGGGTCCGGGCGCACGGTTCGGTCCCACACGTGCTCGAGGACGGGTCCCCGGTGGCCGCGACGAACGTCGTGATCCAGATGGTCGACGTCTTCGACAGCGACATCCTCGACGCGGCCGGGAACCCCTCGCCGGAGGTCACGCTCACGGGGCGGGGCCGAGCGTTCGTCCTGCTCGACGGTCGCATGGTCGTCGCGAGGTGGGAGCGCGAGACGCTCGACGACGTGACGACGTATCGCACCAAGGACGGCACCGAGGTCACGCTGCGCCCGGGGACGACCTGGGTCCAGCTCGTGCCGTCGACGGTCGCCGTGGATCTCGCGCGGTAGCCGTCGTCCGCGAGAGAGCCGGAGCGGCTCGAGGGGCGCACCAACTGGACCGAGGGCGGCGCGGGAGCCAGCGGTACACTCGCTACGCAGGGGTTTCTCCTGCGTCGACCGTCGCGGCACCGATCGAGGGCCGCCGAGGAGGGAGCGAACCGTGGACCGCGAGACCGGCACCTTCCGCGTGAAGTCCGGCCTGGCCGAGATGCTCAAGGGCGGCGTCATCATGGACGTCACCACGGCCGACCAGGCGAAGATCGCCGAGGACGCCGGCGCCGTCGCCGTGATGGCGCTCGAGCGCGTTCCCGCCGACATCCGCAAGGAGGGTGGCGTCGCGCGCATGGCGGACGCCTCGAAGGTCGAGGAGATCATCCAGGCCGTGTCGATCCCCGTCATGGCGAAGGCGCGGATCGGTCACTTCGTCGAGGCGCAGATCCTCCAGTCGCTCGGCGTCGACTACATCGACGAGTCCGAGGTCCTCACGCCGGCGGACGAGGAGCACCACATCGACAAGTGGGCATTCACGGTCCCCTTCGTGTGCGGCGCTCGCAACCTCGGCGAGGCGCTCCGGCGCATCAGCGAGGGCGCGGCGATGATCCGAACCAAGGGGGAGGCCGGCACCGGCAACGTCGTCGAGGCGGTCCGTCACCAGCGCACGATGCTCCGCGAGATGGGAGCCCTCACCACGCTGCGCCCAGAGCAGTACGTCACGGCCGCTAAGGAGCACCAGGCGCCCGTTGAGCTCGTCCGGACCATCGCCGAACAGGGGCGTCTGCCCGTCGTGAACTTCGCGGCCGGCGGCATCGCGACGCCCGCGGACGCGGCATTGATGATGCAGCTCGGGGTCGACGGCGTGTTCGTCGGCTCGGGCATCTACAAGTCCGAGGACCCCGCCCCCCGCGCCTGCGCGATCGTCGAGGCGACGACGCACTTCAACGATCCGGACGTCCTGGCGAAGGTCTCCCACGACCTCGGCGAGCCCATGGTGGGGATCGACATCAAGGATCTCGGG
>DASPIF010000403.1:0-2440 GCA_035629255.1 Actinomycetota bacterium
GAACCGGCCCGACCACAGCGGCCGGTCGTCGCTCATCGCGTCCGCGCGGTGCCCTGTTTCGTCGCCCAGACCTTCGAGGGGAGGCCCCACAGCCGCACGAACCCCTCGGCGTGCCGCTGGTCGAACGCGTCGCCCGCGCCGTACGTCGCGAGCGACAGGTCGTACAGCGCGGCATCGGACCGACGGCCGACGACCGTGCACGTTCCTGGGCTGAACGCCAGCCGGACCTCGCCGGTCACGTGCGTCTGCGTCGCGTCCACGAACGCGTCGATCGCCTCGCGCAGCGGGCTGAACCACAGCCCGTCGTAGACGAGCTCCGACCAGCGCTGCTCGAGCGCGGGCTTGGCGTGCGCGACGTCGCGTTCGAGCGTGAGGTCCTCGAGCGCGCGATGCGCCTCGATGATCGCGAGCGCGGCCGGCACCTCGTAGAGCTCGCGCGACTTGATGCCGACCCGGCGGTTCTCGATCATGTCGACCCGCCCGAAGCCGTGGCGTCCGGCGATCTCCTCGAGGCTCGTGATCAGCTCGGCGAGGGGCAGGTCCTGACCGTCGAGCGCGACCGGGACGCCGCGCTCGAAGGCGAGCGTGACCTCGGTCGGCGCCGACGGCCGGCCGTCCGGGGGCGCGGTGCGCTCGAACGCGTCCTCCGGAGGCGCGACCCAGGGGTCCTCGAGCGGGCCGCACTCGACGGTGCGACCCCACAGGTTCTCGTCGACGGAGTACGAGGACGCGACGTCGGCGATCGGGATGCCCCACTCGGCGGCCAGCGCGACCGCCTTCTCGCGCGGGATGCCGGGGTCGCGGATCGGGGCGACGACCCCGAGGTCCGGCGCGAGGATCCCGAACGAGACCTCGAACCGCACCTGGTCGTTGCCCTTGCCGGTGCACCCGTGCGCGACCTTCGTCGCGTCGATCGCGCGCCCGACGCGGACGACCTCGTCGACGATCAGCGGTCGCGCGAGCCCGCTCACCATCGGGTACTTGCCCTCGTACAGGCCGTTCGCCGCGATCGCGCGCCGCAGGTACTCCTGCGCGAACCGCTCGGTCGCGTGGACGACATGGACGCGAGCCGCGCCCGCGAGCTCGCCGCGACGGACGACCTCGTCGAAGTCCTCGTGCTGACCGACGTCGACGGCGACCGCGTGGACCTCGTCGCCTCGCTCGGCGAGCCACCGGATCGTGACCGACGTGTCCAGGCCGCCCGAGTACGCGAGCGCGATCCGTTCCATGTCTACCCCTTCCGCTCCGTCACCCGGGCGAGCGCCGCCTCGACGTCGCTCGCCGTCGTCCGCTCTGCCGGCACGATCAGCACCGTGTCGTCCCCGGCGAGCGTCCCGGCGATCTCGGGGAGCGCCGCGCGGTCGAGCGCCTCGCCGAGCGCGTTCGCCGCGCCGGGCGGCGTCCGGATCAGGAGCAAGCCGGCGGCACCGCGCGTGAACGACATCGCGAACTCGTCGAGCGCGTGGCGAAGGAGCGTTGCCGGGACGGTCGCCGGGGCATGCCCCGGCACGACGTACCGCAGGCCATCGTGGTCGTGCACCCGCGCGAGGCCGAGCTCCTCGACGTCACGGCTGATCGTCGACTGCGTGGCGTCGAGCCCGAGGGCGCGGAGCCGCGAGCGGATGTCCTCCTGGCTCGCGAGACGCTCGCGGTCGACGAGCGACAGGATCGTCTGCTGGCGCTTGGTCTTCGTCCCGCCGCCGGCCGGCCTCACGGCGAGCCTCCGCCGTCGGCCGTGATCATCGTGCCGATCCCCTCCGGGGTGAACAGCTCGAGCACGAGGGCGTGGTCGACGCGCCCGTCGAGCAGGTGGACCCGCCGGACCCCGGCCTTGACGGCGCGGACCGCGCTCTCGAGCTTGGGGATCATGCCCCCGTCGACGACGCCGTCCTGTGCGAGGACGTCGAGCACCTGCTGCGCGCCGAGCTCCGACAGCAGGTCGCCGCCGGCGCCCATCACGCCCGGGACGTCGTTCACGTACACGAGCTTGTCCGCCTCGACCCCGGCCGCGAGCTCGCCGGCCATCGAGTCGGCGTTGACGTTGTAGCGGTGGCCGTCCTCGTCGGCCGCGATCGACGCGACCACCGGGACGAAGCCCTGCGACATCAACGCGCGCAGGACGGTCGCGTCGACGTGGACGACCTCGCCGACGAACCCGAGGTCCGGCGACGCGAGACGGCGGACCCGCGCGAGCCCGCCGTCGACGCCGGACAGACCGACGGCGCGGACGTCGTTCGCGACAAGCATCGCGACGAGGTCCGTGTTGATCGTCCCCGCGAGCACCATCGTCGCGACGTCGAGCGTCTCGCGGTCGGTCACGCGGATCCCGTCCACGAACGACGTCTCGAGCCCGAGCCGCTCGGAGAGCTCGGTCACCTGTGGCCCGCCGCCGTGCACGATCAGCGGGTGCACGCCGGCGTGCTGGAGAAGGGCGACGTCC
>DASPIF010000404.1:0-10475 GCA_035629255.1 Actinomycetota bacterium
GGGCGAGGGGTGGACGCTCACGATCGTCCGGACGGACAAGGGCCGGGACATCTGGGACCGCGCGGTCGCCGACGGCGTCGTGGAGTGGCGGCCCGGGGGCGAGGACGACGCTGCGATCGCGTTGATGGGCAAGCTCGCGGCGCGCAGCCGCCAGCGTTGGCCGAGCGACACCGCGTGGCCGAACCCGGGCATGATCACGGATCCCGAGCGGATCGAACCGCCGATCGACGCGGGCGTTGCCGCGGAGATCGGAGCGACGCCCGCTGAGCTCGGCGGAGATCCGGCCCGCTCGGCCGGCTAGCCGACCGAAGCCCAGCCGGCGACCGTGGGGTGGTCCGCCGTCGTGGGGCCGACCTGCGCCGCGCCGCCGGGCGACCCGATACCGCTGACGGACTCGTTGAAGAACTCGGCGTTGATCGGCGTGAACTGCTTCCACTCGGCGGGCACGTCGTCCTCGTAGAAGATCGCGGTGACCGGACAGACGGGCTCGCACGCGCCGCAATCGACGCACTCGTCGGGGTGGATGTACAGCATCCGGCCACCCTCGTAGATGCAGTCGACCGGGCACTCGTCGACGCACGCGCGGTCCTTCACGTCGATGCACGGCTCGGCGATCGTGTAGGTCATCGGGTCTTCCCCTCGTCGTCCTCGGGCCTTCGAGCGGAGCGCCCGGAGTCTACACCGAGCCTCTCCTTATCCTGGACCCTACCCAGGCGCGAGCGCGAGCAACGTCGCCTCGATCGAGGCCGTGACGTCGCCGACCGCCACCGGGTAGACGACGACCACGTCGGCGCCTGCGGCTCGATAGACCTCGAGACGTTCGGCGGCCCCTCCGCCGACGGCGCAGGTCGCCTCCACGAGCTCGTCGGGCACGTCGGCGACACGCCCGGCGCGGAACGCATCCGCTGCGACGGCGACCAGATCGGCCATCCCGACCTGCTCCAGCTGGCGGGCGTAGGCAGGCAACGTGGCGTAGTCCCCGGCCGCGGCCTTGAGGGCGGAGAGAGCGTCCTCGTCGAGCTCGCCCACGAAGCAGCGGACGTACACCCCGACCGAGACCTCGGCCGGATCGCGACCGGCCACGTCGGCGCCCTCGGCCAGCCGCTCCCGGGCGAAGGCGACCCGCTCCGGCGTGCACCAGTTGAGCAGCACGCCGTCGGCGATCTCGCCCGCGAGCCGCATCGCGCGCGGCCCGAGCGCCGAGAGCCAGATCGGGACGCGGAAGCCGGGCGCGAGTGCGAGACGGACCGCGCGGCCCTTGCGGTCCGCCGTCCCGCCGTCGAGCAACGCGCGCACGTCGGCGACGTAACCGCGGAGTTCGTCCAGCGCGCCGCGCCCGGCACCGCCCGTCCCGATGCCGAGCACGGACCTGCCGCCCGCGCGCTCGTGGACGGTGGCCGCGGCCATCGCGGTCAGCAGCGCGGTCCGCGAGCGCATCGGCACGATGCCGGTCGCGAGCAGCAGGTCGCGCGTCACCCCGGCCAGCGCGCCGAGCGTCACGAACGCGTCGCGCGCCATGATCTCGGGGAGGAACAGCGCGTCGTAGCCGGCCCCCTCCGCCGCCCGCACGATCGCCTCGAGATCGGACCACGCAAGCGGATCGCGGATCGCGAAGGCTGTTCCCGACGGTTGTCGTGGGTCGGACACGCCGCGCATCCTCGCAGACGTGGAACCGGTCCGGTTCACCACCGAGGACGGCGTCTCGCTCGAAGGCGAGCTGCGCCGGCCGGAGGGGCCCGCTCGCGCCGGCTCGGTCCTGTGCCATGCGCATCCCCGGTACGGCGGCAGCAAGGACCACCCGATCCTGTGGGCGCTGCGCAACGACCTGGCCGGTCGCGGGCTCGCCGTCCTCGCCTTCAACTTCCGCGGCACGATGGGCAGCGGGGGGACCTATGGCGCGGGTCGCGTCGAGACGAAGGACGTCGCGGCGGCGATCGACCGCATCGCCGTCGAGAAGGAGAGCCCGATCGTCGTGGTCGGATGGTCCTTCGGCGCGAACGTCGCGCTCCGTCACGCGCTGGACGACGCGCGGATCGGCATCCTCGCGCTGATCGGGTTCCCGCTCGAGCACGACCTGGACATCCCGCCGACACCTGGGCCCACCGAGCTCCGGGGTCTCCGCCGCCCCGTGCTGCTCCTGTCGGGCGAGCACGACGTCTACTCGCCCCCCGCGGGCGTCCACGCCCTCGCATCGTCGATGCCGGACGCGACGGTCGAGATCGTCGAGGGCACGGATCACTACCTGTGGCGCCGCGAGCGGCACGCCGCGGCGGCCGTCGGCTCGTTCGTCGACCGCGCGCTGGAACCTCAGGAGCCGGTCTGAGCGCTCCCCTCGCCGGCGTTCACAGGGTCGCTAGGCGGCGTCGCGCGCTTCGCCGTCGCCACGAGGGGCGCGCTCGTCGCGATCGCGCCGCCCGAGCCCGCCGACCCACAGGAACGGCAGGAACAGGAAGGTGAATCCGAGCAGCTTCGGCACGACGAACACGCCGAGGATCGCGAAGACGGCCCACACGCCGATCCAGATCGACGAGCTGCGCCACCAAGCTTCGCCGGGATGCTGGTCGCGGTGACGGAGGAACCGCATGATCGCGACCCCGGCGGCCACGACGAGCGCCGTGACGACGAGCGTGGCGGCGAGCGGACTCATCTCCCCAGGGTAGCCCGGGTGCCCTGTCCGGAAACCCCCGCCCGGCCGATGCAGGGGTTCACGCCTCGGAGGTCGTCAGGGACGCTCGGTCGTCAGGGACGCTCGGTCGAGAACGTGACGCCCTCGCGCTCGAGGTCCGCGACGAACTCCTCCGCCCGGAACGCCGTTTCCGGCGGGTGCACGCCCGCGGGGACGCGCCCGGCGGCCTGCCACCGCACCGAGGTCGCGATCGGGATGGCCGTGCCGAACGCGCCTGCCGACAGGCCCTCGGGGGACGGATCGAACCTGGCGAGCTCGCGGACCGTCGTCGCGGCTCCGGCCGACTCGCCGGCGACACGGACGTCGAGGAACTCCACGTCGTTCGGCTCGCTTGCGGCCTCGGGCAGGCGGTTGAGCACCGCGGTCAGCACGTCGCGCGGGACCGCGTCACCCGTCGAGGTGCGGACCGGTTCGCGCGAGGCGAGCCCGACGTCCACGAGGAACGAGAAGCCCTCGTGGACCGCGTGCGGCAGCGCGAGCCGCCACCGGACGTCGCGGACGCCCGGGATCGTGAACGGGAGCGTCGCGGGCTCCGAATGCAGCGTGTACATCGCGGGCTGACGTCCGACGGGGTCCGGGAACTCCCACTCGATCACGCCGCTTCCGGCCGGGACCTCGCGGAGCGCGCCGTCCTCGAACACCATGGCCGGCTCCGTGAACTCGTCGAGCACGGTCTCGGCGGAGTACGGCAGCCCGAACGAGCCTCCGTCCGCCGCGAGATCCACGGCGCCGTCGACGATGTCGATCGATGTCACCGAGTCGAAACGGTCCGCACCGCGGCGCGCGAGCACGTTGGTGAGCCCGGGAGCCGACCCGATCCCCATCACCGCCGAGATCCCGGCGTCGGTGAACCGATCGTGTAGCTCCCACTGGCGCCTCGTGACATGGAAGAGGCCCCCGAGATCCGCGTAGTGGCATCCGGCGGCGAGCGCCGCCTCCATCACCTCGAGGTTCAGCCGGTACGGCAGGCACGCGGCGACCGCGCGGACCTCCTTGAGGACCTGCGGGAGCTCGCCGGCACGCGCGTCGAACCCGCGGGCGTCCGCGCCGGCCTCCCCGGCGACGCGCCGCGCCCGCTCCTCGTCGACGTCGAGGACCACGAGGTCGACGTCGTCGTGGCGCGCGAGCAGGATCGCCGCCGCGCTGCCCATCGCGCCGGCCCCGAGGACCGCGATCGGGATGCCCAACGCGTTACAGCGGCACGTGCGAGAGGACCATGATGCGAGGCTCGGTCATCTCGTCCATCGCGTAGCGCAGACCCTCGCGGCCGAACCCTGAGTCCTTCGAGCCACCGTACGGCATCTGGTCCGCCCGGAACGCGGAGACGTCGTTCACGATCACGCCGCCGACGTCGATCGCGCGGTGCGCCTCGAACGCTCGGTTGATGTCGTTCGTGAACACCCCGGCTTGGAGACCGAACTTGGAGTCGTTCACGATGCGCAGCGCCTCCTCGAAGGTCTGGTACGGGCTGATCGTCACAACGGGTCCGAAGACCTCCTCGCGGCAGACCTTCATCTCGGGCTCGACGTCGGCGATCAGCGTCGGCTGGTAGAACGGCCCGTCGCCCTCGCCGCCGGTGAGGACCGTCGCGCCCTGCGAGACGGCCTCCTTGACCCAGCCGTCGATCCGCTCGACCTCCTGCTGCTGGATCACCGGACCGACGTCGACCGTCGGGTCCATCGGGTCGCCAACCTTGAGGCTCTCGACCTGCTTGACGAGCCGCGCCTGGAAGTCCTCGTACACCTCCGAGGCGACGAGCACCCGCTGCACGCTGATGCACGACTGGCCGGCCTGGTAGTAGCCGCCGTACGCGATCCGCTGCGCGGCGAGATCGAGGTCCGCGTCCGAGTGGACGATCACGCCCGCGTTGCCCCCGAGCTCGAGCGTCACGCGTTTCTTCGGGTCGATGCCCTTGAGGTACCACCCGATCTCCGAGGAGCCGGTGAACGAGATCTTGCGGAACCGGTCGTCGCGCGCCATCCCGTCGGCGACCTTCGAGCTCACCGGGAGGACCTGGTACATGCCCTTCGGCAGGTCGGTCTCGGCGAACAGCTCGGCGAGCCGGAGCGCGCCGAGCGGCGTGGCGCTCGCGGGCTTCACCACGATCGGCGCCCCGACCGCGAGCGACGGCGCGACCTTGTGTGCGACGAGGTTCAGCGGGAAGTTGAACGGCGTGATCCCGAGGACCGGCCCGATCGGCCACCTCCGGATGATCCCGATCCGCGATCCGAGCGCGGCCTCCGTGTCGAGCCGCATCACCTCGTCGTCCCCGCTGCGGATCAGCTCGGAGGCCCACCGGAACGTGGACACCGCGCGGGTCGCCTCGACCGTCGCCCACTTCAGCGGCTTGCCACCTTCGCGCGCGATCAGCTCGGCGTTCTCGGACAGCGACTCCTTCAGGCGCCGCGAGATGTGATCGAGCGCGTCGGCGCGCGCGTGCACCGGCAGATGCTTGCTCTCCTCGAACGTCGCGGCGGCGGTGGCCGTCGCCTCCTCGACGTCGTCCTGCGTCGGGACACCGATCTCGGCGACCACGCTGCCGTCGAAGGGGCTGTGGACCTCGAACGAGCCTTCGCCCGTCCGCCACTCCCCGTTCACGAGGTACGGACGTACCGCCATCGCGTCATCACCTTCCCTCGGAGGACCGGCGCCCCGCGGTGGGACGCGCCGGTCGATGTTCGCCTGGTCGGGGCCTAGTCGAGCGACGCCATCACATGCTTGATGTTCGTGTACTCCTCGATCGAGTAGATCGACATGTCCTTGCCGTGTCCGCTCTGCTTGTACCCGCCGTGCGGCATCTCGGGGGTGAGCGGGATGTGCGTGTTGATCCAGACGGTGCCGAACTGGAGCTTGCGTGCCATCCGCAGCGCGCGGCCGACGTCCCGCGTCCACACGCTCGCGGCGAGGCCGTAGTCCAGTCCGTTCGCCCAGGCGAGCGCCGTGTCCTCGTCCTCGACGCGCTGCACCGTGACCACGGGTCCGAAGACCTCGTTCTGCACGATCTCGGCGTCCTGGCCGACGTCGGAGATGACCGTGGGCTTGTAGTAGTACCGGCCCTCGCCGAGCTCGAGCGGCTCGCCGCCCGTCAGGACCTTCGCGCCGGCGTTCGCAGCGCGCTCGACGAAGCCGCTGATCTTGTCGAACTGATCGCTCGAGACGACCGAGCCCATCTCCGTGTCCTCCGCCCAGATGTCACCGACCTTGAGCGACTCGACCTGCGGGACGAGCTCGCCGAGCAGGTTCTCGTAGACGGCGCCGCCCGCGAGCACGCGCGTCGCGGCGGTGCAGTCCTGGCCGGAGTTGAAGAACCCGGCGATCTTGATCCACTCGGCGGCGGTCGCGACGTCGGCGTCGTCGAACACGATCACGGGGGCCTTGCCGCCGAGCTCGAGGTGGGTGCGCTTCAGCGAGTCGGCCGCCATGCGACTGATCAGCCGGCCCGTCGAGGTCTCACCCGTGAGCGACACGATCCCGATGTCGGGATGCGTGACGATGCGCTCGCCGACGGGGACGCCGTCGCCGGTCACGACGTTGAAGACCCCCGGCGGGAAGACCTCGGCTTCGGCGACGAGCTCGGCGAACCGGAGCAGCGTCACCGGCGTCAGCTCGGACGGCTTGATCACGACGCAGTTGCCGGCCGCGAGCGCGGGGCCCATCTTCCACGCCGCCATGTACAGCGGGTAGTTCCACGGCGCGATCAGTCCCGCGATCCCGATCGGCTCGCGACGGATCATGCTCGTGAAGCCCTTCATGTACTCGCCGGTCGCGCGCCCCTCGAGGAAGCGGGCGCCGCCGGCGAAGAACCGGAACTGGTCCGCGATGACCGGGATCTCCTCGGACATCGTGACGGCGAACGGCTTGCCGACGTTGTGCGACTCGAGCCGCCCGAACTCCTCCGCGTGCTCGTCGACGAGGTCGGCCATCTTGAGGAGCGCGGCCTGCCGCTCGCCGGGCGTCGCGTCGTACCACGTGTCGAACGCCGTCTTGGCGGCCCCGACGGCGCGGTCGACGTCGGCGGCGGTCCCTTCGGCGACCTCGGCGAGGATCTCGCCCGTGGCGGGGCTCGTGATCGTCCGCGACCCGCCGCCCTGGCTCTCGACCCACGAGCCGTCGATGTAGTGCCGGTACGTCCTCACGTCGGTCGCCATCGGCGTCCCCCTTCTGATCCGCGTCCTGATCGGCGTCGCCCGTCGCACGGGACCCACGACCGGGTCGTCGCGGCGATGCGTCCCGAAGCCCTCAGTATGCCGAAGCGCGTGGTCAGGGGGCCACTCGACGCTGCGGCCCCGCCCCGCCCTGCGCATGTACGAACGGTCCAACCGTCCGCGCCGGATCAGCCGTCCGACCGCTGCGCGGCGAGGAGCTCGCGCGCGCGGAGCGCGAGCCAGAACTCCATCCGGTCGAAGCTCGAGGTGAGGTCGCGGCCGGTCAGCTCCTCCACCTTGCGCATCCGGTACCGCAGCGTGTGCCGGTGGACGTAGAGCTCGGCCGCCGCCGTCTCCCACCGGGCGTTGTGCTGCAGGAAGGCTCGGAGCGACGCCTGGAGCTCGCCGCCGTGCCCGTCGTCGTACGCGTCGAGCGGCGCGAGGAGGGAGTCCGCGAACGCGCGCAACGCGTCGGGATCGGTCATCGACAGCAGGAGGCGGTACGTCCCGAGGTCCCCGAACCCGGCAGCGTCCCACCCCTCGAGCCGGCAGACCTGCAGCGCGTAGCGCGCCTCGCGCAGGCTCCGGCCCACCTCGCCCGGCACGACCGTCCCACCCGCGCCCGCGCGCACGTCGTCGCGGCCGAGTCGCTCGACGATCGCCTTTCGGAGCGCGTGGACGTCGAAGTCGGGCTCCGCGACGAGCAGCAGGTTCGCGCCGGCCGACGACGGCGAGATCAGGAACGGGGCGCCCTCCCGAGAGAGATGATCCTCGGCGGCGTAGGCGAGCCCGCCGGGCTCGCCCTCGATCTCGAGCGCGACCACCCGCACCGGCCGGTCCTTCGCGAAGCCGAACCGGGACAACCCCCGCACGAACTCGCTCGACGGGAGCGACCCGGCGACGAGCGACTCGAAGAAGTCGCCCTGGAGGCGACGTTCGGCCTCGGCGACCGCGCGGGACTTCGCGAGCTCGATCGCGAACAGCGACAGCGCGTGGCCGACGACGATCCGGTCGAGCTGCGAGAGCGGGTCCGCGCGGCCGACGGCGAGGAACGCCTCGACCCGTCCCTGCGCTCCGACCGGCTGCACCCAGACGTTCTGCCCTCCGTCGACGAGCGTGAGGCTGAAGCCGGTGCCCTCGGGTCGCGAGGCGCGCAGCTCCTCCCAGATCCGCGCCGCGCGGACGTCCGCGTCGTCGATCGTGGACGCCATCGGCAGCCCGTGGAGGTCGAGCAGCAGCGCCCACCCGCGGGTCACCCGGGCGAGGGAGGCGGCGACGCCGTCGACCCCGGCCCCTTCCATCACGGCGCGCGTGAGGACGTGCTCCGCGTCGACCGCGCGCTGGAGCATGTCGTACTGCTCGGAGAGCAGGCGCGTGAAGACGGCCTCGGTCAGGGCGATGAACGGAACGGGATACGGCACCTCGAAGACGGGGAACCCGTCGGCGTCGGCCGCCGTGATGACGGCCTTCGGGATGCGCTCGTGGCCGAAGCCGAGGCCGAACCCGAGCCCCGCGAGACCCGCGGCCGCCAGCCGCTGAACGTACGCGCGTTGCTTCGCGGGCGTGGCCCCGATCCCGGCCCCCGTCGTGAGCAGGATCTCGCTCCCCTTCAGCCACGGGGTCGGATCCTCGAGCTCGGAGCTGTGGATCCAGCGGACCGGGCGACCGGCGCCGTCCTGTCCGGCCACCAACCGGAGGGCGAGGCCGGGGATCCGCAGGATGTCGTCGACGGTCAGCGCCATGGGGGCGTGCATCGTACGACGGAACGTACAACGCGGTGCTCGGCGGACCGCCCGCGGACGGTCTCCGATGGACGTGACGTACAACGGGCTCGACCGGCGTTGGTCGAGGGACCGCCTGACGCCCGCGCGCGCCGTCGGCGAGACTCATGGCGGAGACCGAGGCCCGTCGCGGCGCGAGGGAGGAACGGCGTGGACATCCCGCAGGAGCGCAAGGTCGTCACCGAGATCCCGGGGCCGCGGTCACGGGAGTGGTTCGAGCGCCGTCGCTCCGCGATCCCCACCGGCGTCGGAAGCATCCACCCGATCGTCACCGCCCGCGCGTCGGGCGCGATCATCGAGGACGTCGACGGCAACCGCTTGATCGACCTCGCGACGGGGATCGCCGTCCTCAACCTCGGACACACGCCGCCGGAGGTCGTCGCGGCGGCGCAACGCCAGCTCGAGCTCGAGACCCACACGTGCTTCCACGTCACCGCGAACGAGCCGTACATCGAGCTCGCGGAACGGTTGAACGCGATCGCCCCCGGCGACCACGAGAAGAAGACGATGTTCGCGAACTCCGGCGCCGAAGCCGTCGAGAACGCCGTCAAGATCGCGCGTCGTGCGACCGGCCGAGACGCGATCGTGACGTTCGACCACGCGTTCCACGGCCGGACGCTGCTCGCGATGTCCCTCACCGCGAAGGTGATGCCCTACAAGCAGGGGATGGGACCGTTCGCGCCCGAGGTGTATCGACTGCCGTTCCCCTATCCCTATCGCTGGCCGACGGGACCCGACCGCGCCGCGGCGGAGGCGCTCGCGTACGCCGAGGACGAGATGCACAAGCACATCGGCGAGGAGAACATCGCCGCCGTCATCGTCGAGCCGATCCAGGGCGAGGGTGGGTTCATCATCCCTGCGCCCGGGTTCCTCGAGGGTCTCTCCGCGTTCTGCAGCGAGCACGGCATCGTCTTCATCGCCGACGAGATCCAGAGCGGGATGGGCCGCGCCGGGCGGTACTACGCGATCGAGGACGAGGGCGTCGTCCCCGACATCGTGACGACCGCGAAGTCGCTCGGAAGCGGGATCCCGATCAGCGCGGTGACGGGCCGTGCGGAGCTGATGGACGCGGTCCACGTCGGTGGCCTGGGCGGCACGTACGGCGGCAATCCCGTCGCCGCCGCGGCGGCGCTCGCGGTGCTCGACGTGATCGAGCGCGACGGCCTCCTCCACCGCTCGCGAGCGCTCGGCGAACGGCTGATGGGCAGGCTCCGCGACCTGCAGGGCAAGCACGGGATCATCGGCGACGTTCGAGGTCGCGGCATGATGACGGCGATCGAGCTCGTCTCGGACCGCGCCACGAGGGAGCCGATCGACGGGGCGACGGGCTCCGCGATCGTCACGCGGTGCCTCGAGAACGGGGTCGTGATCCTCAAGGCGGGGACGTACGACAACGTGATCCGGCTCCTGCCCCCGATCACGATCGAGGAGGACCTTCTCTGGGAGGGCCTCGACGTCCTCGACGAGGCGATCGGCGCCGCGACCGGGTAGCGGCACCGCTTCGACATCGAACCGCCCCGGCGTTGGCGCCGGGCGCACTGCTACGGTCGGGTGATGCCGTCCGCCGACGACGAGGTCGCGCGCTCCCGCACGCGACACCTCGTGCGCAGGATCGCGGTCGACGTGTCACCTCTCCGCGCGTCGCGCGACTTCCGTCGGCTGTGGTTCGGATGGCTCGCGTCGCACTTCGGCTATCACTTCACGGTCGTCGCGACGTTCGTGCAGGTGTATCGGCTCACCGGCTCGTCCGCTGCCGTCGGCGCGATCGGCCTCGTCGGCTTGCTCGGGATCGTCGTCGGCGTCCTCGGCGGCGGCGCGTTCATCGACGCCTACGATCGCCGCCGGATCCTGATCTGGGCGCAG
>DASPIF010000405.1:0-2964 GCA_035629255.1 Actinomycetota bacterium
CACCAACGCGACCAGCGAGATCACGAGGATCAACCACAGCGAGTTGTTCTCGAAGGACCCGAAGACGGCCTCGATGGGACCGCCTTCCTGGGCGAGGACACCAGGCAACGCTCAGACCTCCTCGGTCGGGTGCAAGAAATAGGGGCCGTACCGGTCCCGGCCCGGCCGGGAACGCCCGCAGTATAGAGAGACGTTTCCGCGTCCGACCTGCGCGGATGCGCCTCGCGCGGCGCCGTCTACCCGGCCGTTCTCGGCGCCGAACGAAGCACGAGGAACCCGACCACGCCGGCCACCACCGAGGCCGCGAAGATGCCGATCTTCGCCTCGGCCGATGCCCCGGCGTCCGCGAACGCGAGGTCCGTGATGAACAGCGAGACCGTGAACCCGATGCCGGCCACGGCCGCCGTCCCGATGAGGTGACGCCACGAGGCGCCCTCGGGCAGCCGTCCCGCGCGCGCTCGCACGGCGAGCGCGCTGGCCCCGACGATGCCGACGACCTTGCCGACCACGAGACCGAGGACGATCCCGAGCGTCACGCGGCTCGACGCCGCGTCCACGAGGGCGTCCGCGGACAGCGCCACACCCGCGTTCGCGAACGCGAACAGCGGGATCACGACGTAGCTCGTCCACGGGTGGAGCGCGTCCTCGGCGCGCGCGAGCGGGGAGACGGCCTCTCGCGAGAGCCACGCGAGCCGGAGCCACTGGGGGGCGTCGGCATCCGGCGGCTCGGGGTCGTCGTCGGTCTGCGCGGCCGTCCGGACGGCCTCGGCACTGACGGCGCGCGGCCGCTGGAAGGGAACCGAGGGCGTCAGGAGCCCGAGGATCACCCCCGCGATCGTCGGATGCACGCCGGACGCGACGAACGCGAGCCAGACGCCGATCCCCAACGCGACGTACACGAGCGTGGCGCGGACGTCGAGCCGCTGAAGGATCACGGTGATCGCGAACAGCGCGGCGGCAACGAGCAACGGTCCACCCGAGATCCCGGACGAGTAGAACAGCGCGATCACGACGATCGCGCCGATGTCGTCGACGATCGCGAGCGTGAGCAGGAACGGTTTCAGGCTCGCCGGCGCGCTCCTCGCCGCGAGCGTGAGCACGCCGAGCGCGAAGGCGATGTCGGTCGCCATCGGCACGCCCCAACCGCGGACGTCCTCGGAGCCGAGGTTCACGACGACGTAGAGCAACGCGGGCACGACCATCCCCCCCACCGCGGCGATGACCGGCAACGCGGCGCGACGCGGGTCCCGGAGCTCGCCCGTGAGGAGCTCGCGCTTGATCTCGAGACCGACCACGAGGAAGAACAGCGACATCAGGCCGTCGTTGACCCAGTGCCGCAGGTCCTCGCTCAGCGACCAATCCGCGACGCCGATCGTGAGCACCGTGTGCCACAACGCGTCGTACGTCTCGGACCACGGCGAGTTCGCCCAGGCGACGGCGAGCGCCGCCGCGGCGAGCAGGAGGATGCCGGAGGACGCCTCGGCTGCGAGGAACGACTGGAGGGGTTGCGCCACACGGCGTGCGACCCGGCGCGAAGAACCCGACCACGGCGGCCGCAGCGAGTCGATCCGATCGTCGTCGGTGTGAAGCTCGTCGTCGGTCGACATGCGTCATCCCTCTGCCGACCAGGCTTCCCGGCGCACCGACGGAGCGTGCGTCACTCTACCCTTGTGAGCGCGGGGTCCGCTCCCATTTCGTGGATGAGGTTGTGGGGCTTGGGTTCGGCCGGTAGCCTCACCGCGTTTTGGCCAGCCGCACCAAGACCCCTCCGCCCGTGAATCGGGCCGAGCGAGCCGCTCACAGCCGCCGAAAGCGCCGAGCGCCCCTCGCGCTGTTCGTCGTCCCCGTCGTCCTGATCGCGTTGGGCGTCGGTCTCGTGCTGTTCCTGACCGGCAACGCCGAGGTGATCGATGGCGTGATCCCCGGTGGCGACGACCCCGAGCCCGTCCCCGAGTTCGACTTCAAGCTCTCGAAGGTGTTCGTGATCGGCACCGCGGAGGACGCCGATCAGATCGCGCTCCGTCCGGATGCCGAGGCGACGGCGCAGGAGATCGTCCCGATCCTGAGCGACGTCTTCACGGCGTCGTTCCTCGATCCCAACAACTGGAAGGACGGCGACTACTCGAGCGCCTTCGATCTCTACTCGGAGACCGCACTTCCTCAGGCCCAGGCGCAGGACGCGGAGACGTTGACGCTCGGCGAGAACGCGGGCGACACGTACGCGGACGTCCAACCGAGGAAGGGCAGCCTCCGGTTCGACGTCCTGTTCGACCGCGAGGGGGCCCCGTTCAGCGTCGCCGCGAAGGTCCGGTTCTACGCGATCGCAGAACGGAAGGACTCGACGTTCGTCTCGATCGTCAGCCACGGCGTCCTGTTCCTGGAGGACAACGGGGATGGCTGGGAGATCACCGCCTACGACATGAAGCGCAACGACCGCGAGACCGGGGCCCCGACCGCGACCGGGGCCACCGGCGCCGCGACGTCGACGACGGGCGCGACCGGCGGCTCGTAACCCGCGACCCAGAGGAGAGAGGACCGTGCCCAGACCCGCCCACGCCGCGCCGATGCCCCGGGGCACGCGCGTCGCGCTGGCCGTCGCCCTGATCGTGGCGTGGGTCGCGGGCTCCACGCTCGGCGTCACGCCCTCGCCCGTCTCGCCGCGGACCGCGCAGGCGATCCCGCTGTTGCAGATCGAGCCCGCGCACGCCGAGTTCGAGCCCGCGCTCGACGGCTCGGAGCCGGTCTTCATCCTGGTGCTCGGCAGCGACGCTCGCCCCGGCGAGGAGATCACCGGGCAGCGAGCGGACTCGATCCACATCGTCGCGCTCAACCCCGCGACCGGACGCGCCTCGATCGTCGGCTTCCCCCGCGACGCCTACGTCGAGATCCCCGGGATCGGCAGCGAGAAGATCAACGGCGCGATGGTTCATGGCGGCCCCGAGCTCGTCGTCGAGACCGTCGAGT
>DASPIF010000406.1:0-5355 GCA_035629255.1 Actinomycetota bacterium
TCGGGGAGATCCTCGAGCGCGTCGGCCGCGATGTACGGCGGGTTGCTGACGACGAGGTCGACGCGACCCCGCAAGCCATCCGGAACGGCATCGAGCAGGTCGCCTTCGTGGATCGCGACCTCGAGGCCGGTCGCCGCGGCGTTCTCGCGCGTGAGGGCGACGGCGTCGAGCGACACGTCGAACGCGATCACGCGCGCGTCTCGTCGCTCGTCGGCGATCGCGAGGGCGATCGCGCCCGTCCCGGTCCCGACGTCGACGACGACGGGTCGCTCGACGTCCGCGATCGCGGCGAGCGCATGCTCCACCAGGATCTCGGTCTCGGGTCGAGGGATGAAGACGCCAGGACGGACGCGGAGCCTCAGGCGGCGGAAGGCCTGCTCACCGGTGAGGTGCTGGAGCGGGGTCCCCGTGCATCGTTGGCACAGCGCTCGACCGAAACGCCGTGCCTGCGCCGTATCGAGACCCTCGGTCGCCCGGTAGATGCCCGCTCGATCCGTCCCGAGCACGTGCATCAGCAGGATCTCCGCCGTCGCGCGAGGGCTGTCGACACCGTGACGCTCGAGGTACGCGGTCGCGCGTCGCAGGACGTCGGTCGTCCCCATCGAGCTCACTCGTCGCCGCGGAGTTGCTCGGCCCGCTCCGCCGCCAGGAGCGCGTCGACGAACGGGTCGATGCCGCCTGCGAGCACCTCCTGGAGCCGGTGCACCGTGACCTTGACGCGATGATCCGTGACGCGCCCCTCCGGGAAGTTGTAGGTCCGGATCTTCTCGGCGCGCTCGCCCGTCCCGACCTGCGAGCGCCGGGTCGCGGCCTCGGCCGCCGCCGCCTCCGCCTGTGCCTGCTGGAGCAACCGCGCGCGGAGGTATCGCATCGCCTTCTCCCGGTTCTGCAGCTGCGAGCGCTCCTCCTGGCTGCCGACGACGATGCCCGTCGGCTTGTGCGTGATGCGCACCGCGGAGTCCGTCGTGTTCACCGACTGACCGCCCGGCCCCGAGGAGCGGAAGACCTGCACGTCGAGATCCTCGGGTCGAACCTCCACCTCCACGTCCTCCGCTTCGGGCAGCACCGCGACCGTCGCCGTCGACGTGTGGATGCGACCCTGCGCCTCGGTGGCGGGAACGCGCTGGACACGGTGGACCCCCGACTCGTGCTTGAGCCGCGAGTACGCGCCCTTGCCGCGGACCTCCAGGACGACCTCCTTGAAGCCGCCGAGGTCGGACGGCGACGCGGACAGAACGTCGGTCTTCCACCGTCGCTGCTCCGCATAGAGCCGGTACATCTCGTACAGATCGCCTGCCCACAGCGCGGCCTCGTCGCCGCCCGCGCCGCCGCGGATCTCGACCACGACGTTGCGGTCGTCGTTCGGATCCTTCGTGACGAGGAGCTCCTCGAGTCGGCCGCGGAGCTCGAGCGCCCGCGCGTCCGCGGCGTCGGCCTCACCCCGCAGGTAGGTGGCCATCTCGGGGTCGGCCTCGTCCTTCGCGAGCGCACGCGCCTCTTCCGCCTGCCGCTGCGCCTCGCGGTACTCGCGATAGGGCGCGACGAGCTCGCGCAGCTCTGCGAAGTCGCGTCCGAGGCGGCGCAGGCGATCGGGATCGGTCGCGGCCTCGGGCGTGGCCATCTCGGCCGCGACGGCATCGAACCGCGACTCGATCTCGCCGAGGCGGTCGTCGAGATCCACGCGCCGATCATCCCACCCGGTCGGTCGCGCGACCGATCCGGGGTGGGTCGCTCAGTCGCGTGTCAGCGTCAGCGGGGGTCGTCCTCGTCGAGATCCGGACCCCAGTCGAGATCGAGCGAGGGGATCTCAGGAACGTCGAGCGCCGCCGCGTCGGTGCCGGCCCACAGCTCGTCGTGCCCCTCGTCGTCGAGATCGGCGAAGAGCGCCTCGATCGAGACCGGGACCTCAGCCGGCGTGCTTCGTCGCGGCTCGGGCGCGGCGTCCGTCACGTGGACCACGCGTCCGTTCGAGCTCGCGGGTGCCGACGGCATCTCGGGGGCGACCTCCGTGGCGCCCGTCGCGGGCTCGATCTCGATCTCAGGCACCGCAGCATCCGGTGCCGGCGGTGGCTCGATGATCGTCGCCTCGAGGTCCTGCGCGACCCCGAGCAACCGCTCGCGCATCTCGGCGAGCTGCTCCACGACGGCGTCGCGGCGCGTGGAGAGTCCGGCGATCGTGCGGCTCGCCTGCTCCTTCGCCTCCTGGAGCGCGCGTTCGGCGTGCGCGCGGGCCTCGTCGGCGGCGGCGCGCGCCTCGGTGCGGATCCGCTCCGCGTCGGCGCGGGCCTCGGACATCAGGGTCTCGGCGTCGCGGCGCGCCTCGAGGCGGAACCGCTCGGCGGCCTCGTCGGCGGAGCGGATCACCCCGGTCACGCGGCGGGCGAGCAGCTCGTACGGATCGGCCTTGGGTTCGGCGTCGTTGCGGAGCAACGCTTCCGTTTCCATCCGAGCGTCGCGGATCATCCCGGCCATCAGGTCGACCTGGTCGGCCAGGTTCTCGAGGTAGTCGCGCACCTGTTCGGGGTCGTAGCCGCGGCGCGTCGTGACGAACTCACGGCGCCGGATCTGCTCGGAGGTGATCAGGACGGGGAGATCGAGCTCGGTCGCGGACATGGGGGAAGCCTCCTCGATCGCTCGCGGGGGCAAGGACGCTACTCCGGCCCGAGGCGGATGCAAGCACCTCGGAAGACGCGAAGCGCCTCAGGCGCCGGCGATCTCCGCCGGCTGCGGCGCCTCGCGCTCACGGCGAAGGACCTCGTTGAACGAGGCGATCGCCACGTCGATCTGACCGCGGTCCGGCGGCTTCGTCGTGATCTTCTGCAGCCACAGTCCGGGTGTCATCACGACGCGCATGAACGTGGAGTTCGGGAATCTGGCGCCGAGCCGCAGGAGCTCGAACGCGAGCCCCGCGATCACCGGGATCGCGATGATCCTCGACCCGATCCGCCACCAGAGCCCGGGGTTCCCGAAGATCGCGAACACGAAGATCGTCGTCACCATCACGAGCAGGAGGAAGTTCGTCCCGCATCGGACGTGGAGCGTCGAGTACCGATCGACGCGGTCGGGGTCGAGCGGCTCGTCGTGCTCGTAGGCCGCGATCGTCTTGTGCTCAGCGCCGTGGTAGGCGAACACCCGCTGGATGTCCTTCGTACGGCCGATCAGGAACAGGTAGGCCAGGAAGAGCACGACCCGGAACACGCCCTCGAGGACGTTGACGAGGATGCTGGAATCGACGCGGTTCCCGACCCAGCGGAACGCGACCGCCGGTAGCACGATGAAGATGCCGAGGAAGATCACGGCGGCGATCGCCATCGAGACACCCATCGCGCCCTTCGACAGGCGTTCCTCCTCGGGCGCGGACTCGCGGGCCGAGATCGACAGCGCCTTGAAACCGATGCCGAGGGCCTGACCCAGCGCGATGATCCCGCGCAGGAACGGCTTGCCGAGCCACGGCTTGCGCTTGATGACCGAGTCGATGTCGTGCGACTCGATGTGGATCTCGCCGTCGGGGCGCCGGACCGCGATGGCCCACACCTCGCGGCCGCGCATCATCACCCCCTCGACGACCGCCTGGCCGCCGTAGAAGTGATCCGGTCTCGTCGCCTCGTCGGCCACGCGGTCGCGTCCGCTACTCGGACGCGTCGGGGCTCGCGGCGGGCGCCTCGGCTCCCTCGGGCGATCGGCGGGCCGTCACGGCCTCCTGCTGCTCCCGCTGCGCCGCGTACCGGCGCTGGAACCTCTCGACGCGACCACCGGTGTCCACGAGCTTTTGCTTGCCGGTGTAGAACGGGTGACAGTTCGAGCAGATCTCGACGCGGAGGTCCTGGCGCGTGCTGCGCGTCTCGAAGGTGTTCCCACACGAGCAATGGACGGTCGTCAACTGATAGTCGGGATGGGTGTCCGTCTTCATGTCTCTCCTCTCCACGATGCCGATCCGCTCCGCGGATCCACATCGTCGATGGCGGCTACCGCGCTTCGAGCTGCTTGAGCCGCAAAACCCTCCGCCGGGCCAACACGCCCCAGACCTGAACGCATCCCGGTTGGGGTCATGTTACGAGGCGGGGGCCTTGGCGATCTCCTTGAGGAACTGCTCGTTGGACTTCGTCTGGCGGATCTTGTCGGTGAGCAGCTCGAGGGCGGCACCGGGCTCGAGCGCGTGGAGCACCCGGCGCAGGCGCCATACCAGCGCGAGCTCCTCGGTCGGCAGCAGCAGCTCCTCCTTGCGCGTCCCGCTCGCCTCGACGTTGATCGCGGGGAACAATCGCTTCTCCGCCATCTGCCGATCGAGCCGGAGCTCCATGTTCCCGGTGCCCTTGAACTCCTCGAAGATGCCCTCGTCCATCCGCGACCCGGTCTCCACGAGCGCGCTCGCGATGATCGTGAGCGAGCCACCCTCCTCGATGTTGCGCGCGGCGCCGAAGAACCGACGCGGCGGATACAGGGCGGTCGAGTCGATCCCGCCCGATAGGATCTTGCCCGAGGCCGGTGCGGCCAGGTTGTACGCGCGAGCCAGCCGCGTGATCGAGTCGAGGATGATCGCGACGTCCTTCCCGGTCTCCGCGAGGCGCTTCGCCCGCTCGAGCACGAGCTCGGTGACCTGGATGTGCTGGTCCGGCGGCTTGTCGAACGTCGAGTACACGACCTCGGCCGCCGACACCGTCCGCTGCCAGTCCGTGACCTCCTCGGGACGCTCGTCGACGAGCAGGATGATCACGTGCGTCTCGGGGTTCGAGTGGATGATCCCGTTCGCGATGCTCTTGAGGACCGTCGTCTTGCCCGCCTTGGGCGGCGAGACGACCATCCCGCGCTGTCCCTTGCCGATCGGCGCGATCATGTCGACGATCCGACCCGTCACGTCCGTCGCGGCGGTCTCGAGCCGGAACCGTTCGTCCGGGAACAGCGGCGTCAGCTTGTCGAAGACCGGCCGCTGCTGCGCGGCCTCGATGCTCAGCCCGTTGACCGAGTCGATCTGCAGGAGCGCGGCGTACTTCTCGTTGTCGCGCGGATTGCGGATCTTGCCGGTGACGGTGTCGCCCTTGCGGAGCGCGAACCGTCGGACCTGCGACAGCGAGACGTAGATGTCGGTCTGTCCCGGAAGGAACCCCGAGGTCCTCAGGAACCCGTAGCCCTCGGGCAGGATGTCGAGCAGCCCCGTCGAGGTCGGCGCGCTCTGGAGCTCCTCCTCGCGCATCTCGACCTCGCGCTGGCGGCGCTCCTCGCGCGCCCGGCGGCGCTCCTCGCGGGAGGGACGACGGCGTCCGCCGTCACGTCCCTGGCCGCCGTCGCGCTGGCCACCGTCGCGGTTGTCCTGCCGTCCCCCGCGGTCGTCCCGAGGTCGGTCGTCGCGTCGATCGC
>DASPIF010000407.1:0-3915 GCA_035629255.1 Actinomycetota bacterium
GCGGCCGTGTTCGGCGTAGTCGTAGCCCTGGCGGCCGGCGATGTAGTCCGTGAGGGCCGTCGGCACGGCGCCCCCGTCGGCCCCGTAGCGGGCGACGATGTCGGCGACGTGGTTGCCGACCATGCCGCCGAACCACCGACACTGCTCGCGGGCGTGCGCCGTGTCGTCGGTCACGTACGCGGGGGCGGCCACGCAGATCTTGACGGCGCCAGGGTCTCGCCCGGCGTTCCTCGCCGCCTCGCGGACCGCGCCGATCGTCCACGCGGTGATGTCGGGGTCCGCGAGTTGGAGGATGAACCCGTCGCCGACCTCGCCGATCAGATGGAGCGCCTTCGGCCCGTACCCGGCGACCCAGACCTCGACCCGACTCGTCGATGCCCACGGGAAGCGGATCGACGACCCCTTGTAGTCGACCTCGCGGCCGTTGGCGAGCTCCCGCACGACGTGGATGCACTCGCGGAGCGTGGCGAGCGTGGTGGGCTTGCCGTTCGTCACGCGCACCGCCGAATCGCCCCGGCCGATGCCGATCACGGTTCGGTTCCCGAACATCTCGTTCAGGGTCGCGAACACGCTCGCGGTCACGGTCCAGTCGCGCGTCGCCGGGTTCGTCACCATCGGCCCGACCGTGACGCGGCGCGTCTCGGCGAGGATCTGCGTGTGGATCGGGTACGGCTCCTCCCACAGGATGTGGCTGTCGAACGTCCACACGTGGCTGAAGCCGTAGGTCTCGGCGCGCTTCGCGAGATCGATGACGCGCGATGCCGGCGGGGTGGTCTGCAGCACGACGCCGATGTCCATCGAGCCCTCTCTCAGAGGAGGTACTGCGACAGGCCGCGTTCGAGGAACCGGCCGTGTCCCTTCGTCCCCGTGTAGGTGTCGTCCTCGACCAGCACGGTGCCCCGCGAGATCACGGTGTCGACCTTGCCGTCGATCACGAACCCCTCGTAGGCCGAGTAGTCCATGTTCATGTGGTGCTTATCCTCGATCCCGATCTTCGTCTGACGGTTCGGGTCCCACACGACCACGTCGCCGTCGGAGCCCGCCGCGATCACGCCCTTGCGCGGATACATGCCGAACATCCGCGCCGGGGTGGTGCAGCACGTCTCGACCCACCGCTCGAGCGTGAGCTCGCCCGCGACGACGCCCTGGTAGATCAGCTCCATCCGATGCTCGACGCCGCCGATCCCGTTCGGGATCTTCGAGAAGTCGCCGACGCCGAGCTCCTTCTGGTCCTTCATGCAGAACGGGCAGTGGTCGGTGCTCACGATCGCGAGGTCGTTCGTGCGGAGCCCGCGCCACAGGTCCTTCCGGTGGGGGTGGCGGTCGTTCGCCGAGCGGATCGGCGTGGAGCACACCCACTTCGCCCCCTCGAACCCCGGGCGCGCGAGCGTCTCCTCGAGCGTGAGCCACAGGTACTGCGGGCACGTCTCCGCGAACACGTTCCGGCCGGCGCTCCGGGCCTCGGCCACGTGCTCGAGCGCGTCGCCGGCCGACATGTGGACGATGTACAGCGGCACGTCGCCGGCCACGTCGGCGAGCACGATCGCGCGGTGCGTCGCCTCGGCCTCGAGCTGCGAGGGGCGCGTGAGCGAGTGGTACCTCGGGTCGGTCTCGCCGCGGGCGAGCGCCTGTGCCACGAGCACGTCGATCGCGATGCCGTTCTCCGCGTGCATCATGATCATCGCGCCGCAGTCGGCCGCCGTCTGCATCGCCCGCAGGATCTGGCCGTCGTCGCTGTAGAGGACGCCCGGGTACGCCATGAAGAGCTTGAAGCTCGTCACGCCCTCGTGCTCGGTGAGGTAGCGCATCGACTTCAGGGCCTCGTCGTCGACACCGCCGATGATCATGTGGAAGGCGTAGTCGATCGCGCACTCGCCCTCCGCCTTGCGGTGCCACTCGGCGAGCCCGGCGTTCACGTCCTCGCCGGTGCGCTGGACCGCGAAGTCGATCATCGTCGTCACGCCGCCCCACGCCGCCGCGCGCGAGCCCGTCTCGAACGTGTCGCTCGCGAACGTCCCGCCGAACGGCAGCTCCATGTGCGTGTGGACGTCGATCCCGCCCGGGATGACGTACTTCCCGAAGGCGTCGATCACCTTGTCGGCGTTCGCCTCGGCGCCGGCGAAGTAGCCGGGCGCTCCGACGGCCGCGATCGTCTCGCCGTCGATGAGGACGTCGTTCGCCGAGCGGCCGGTCGCCGAGACGACGGTGCCGCTCTTGATCAGCGTCCGTGCCATCGCCGCCCTCCTCAGCGGGCGACGATCTCGTCGTACGCGTCGGGGCGGCGGTCGCGGTAGAACGCCCAGCGGTCGCGGACCTCTCGGATCTTGCCCAGATCGAGGTCGCGGACGATCAGCTCGGGCTTGTAGGCGTCGCCGACCTCGCCGACGAACTGGCCCTCGGGGTCGACGAAGTAGCTCTGGCCGTAGAAGTCGTCGTCGCCGAGCGGCTCGATCCCGACGCGGTTGATCGCGCCGACGTAGTACATGTTCGCGACCGCCGCCGCCGGCTGCTCGAGCCGCCAGAGGTACTCGCTCAGGCCGCGATGCGTCGCCGAGGGGTTGAACACGATCTCGGCGCCGTTCAGGCCGAGGATCCGCCAACCCTCGGGGAAGTGCCGGTCGTAGCAGATGTACACGCCGACCTTGCCGACCGCCGTCTCGAAGACGGGGTACCCCTCGGTCCCGGGCGCGAAATAGAACTTCTCCCAGAACCCCTTCACCTGCGGGATGTGCTGCTTGCGGTACCGCCCGAGGTACGAGCCGTCGGCGTCGATCACCGCAGCAGTGTTGAAGTAAAGCCCCGGCTGCACGACCTCGTACATCGGGAGCACGATCACCATGCCGAGTTCCCTGGCCACGCTGCGGAAGCGCTCGGTCGTGGAACCGTCGGGGATCGGCTCCGTGTAGCTGTAGTACTCGGGATCTTGGACCTGGCAGAAGTACGGGCCGTAGAACAGCTCCTGGAAGCAGATGACCTCGGCCCCCTGCGCGGAGGCGTCGCGGGCCGCCTCCTCGTGCTTGTCGAGCATCTCCTCCTTGGATCCCGCCCAGTCGGTCTGCAGCAGCGCCGCCTTCACGGTCGTCATCGGCTCGCTCCCTTTCCCGTGGCCCACGCGGGCACGTCGGCACGGTGACGCGCGTGCCTGTGCCCATCGTAGGCGGGCGGCGACGACGGCGCGACCGCGAAGCGGCCGGATCCCTTCTCATCCTCGCTCCAGGTCTGCCGATACATGGATGGAGATCGAACCCGGGAGCGGCCTTCGGGCGTTCCTCCCTCCGTCGGCCCCCGTCGCGGTGCGTCCCCTCGAGCTTCCGCCGCGAGGCGCGGATCCGCTCAGGAGGTCCGCGCCCGGTCCTTCTCGATGCGGCGCGGGTCCTGATCCCGGACACGCGATATGAAGGGGCGGTGAGCCCGTTCCCCGGCTTCGCGACGGAGACGATCGACACCGCCGAGGCGCGCATCCACCTGCGCCGGGGCGGGTCCGGCCCGCCGCTGCTGCTCCTGCACGGCCATCCCGAGACGGGAGCGATGTGGCATCTCGTCGCCCCACGGCTCGCCGAGCGGTTCTCCGTCGTGGTCCCGGACCTGCGCGGCTACGGCGCGAGCTCGAAGCCGCCGACGACGCCGGATCACGAGCCCTACTCGAAGCGGGCGTTCGGACGCGACCTGCTCGAGGTGATGGCGCGTCTCGGGTTCGAACGGTTCGGGGTCGCGGGGCACGACCGCGGCGGCCGGACGGCGTACCGGATGGCGCTCGACGCGCCGGAACGGATCACGCGGCTCGCGGTCCTCGACATCGTGCCGACGGTCGAGATGTGGGACGCGATGGACGCGCGGCTCGCGATGGAGAACTGGCACTGGCTGTTCCTCGCGCAACCCGCGCCGTTCCCGGAGGACCTGATCTCGCCCGATCCC
>DASPIF010000408.1:0-2654 GCA_035629255.1 Actinomycetota bacterium
CGCCGATCGGGACCACGAGCCTCGAGGCGATCGAGACGATCGTCCAGCCGTCGCAGGAGCCGGCGGTATACGACGACCTCGCGGCAGCGGTGCAGGACCTCAAGAACGGCTCGATCGACGGGGTTGTCGTGGACCTGCCGACCGCGTTCTTCATCACTGCCGTGCAGATCCCGAAGGGCGTCGTGGTGGGGCAGTTCCCGAGCGAGGGCTCGCAGGAGTACTTCGCGATGGCGTTCGAGTCGGGGAGCCCGCTCGTCGCGTGCGTGGACCTCGCGCTCGAGGAGATGCGCGCGGACGGGACCCTTGACGCGATCCTCCAGGAGTGGCTCGCCGACAAGACCAACGCGCCGGTCCTGAGCTAGACGCGGGTCCGTGTCGGCCGGACCGGAGCTCCATCAGAGCCTGCCCGGTGGCCCGCTCACGCCAGAGCCAGGCAGCCGTCGCTCGAGGATCCTCGCCCCGCTCCAGGCGGAAGGCGCGCGCGGTGTCGCGATCGCGGTCGTCAGCACGATCGTGTTCTTCGCGGTCGTCGTGATCGCGATCTTGAACTCGTCCGGCTGGCCGCAGATCAAGCAGCAGTTCTTCAACGGCGCGATCTTCGCGGACGCCTTCCCGAAGATCCTCCGGCAGTTCGGAACGAACGTCTTCATCTTCGTCGTCGCCGAGGTCATCGTCGTCGTCTGGGCGCTCGTCCTCGCGGTCCTACGGAGCCTGACCGGTCCCGTCTTCTTCCCGCTGCGTCTCCTCGCGAGCGGCTACATCGACGTGATGCGCGGCCTGCCGACGATCCTCGTGATCCTGCTCCTCGGCTTCGGGGCTCCCGCGCTCGAGATCAAGGGCCTGCCCGACTCGAAGGTCTTCTGGGCGATCGTGGCGCTGTCGCTCGTGTACTCCGCGTACGTCGCCGAGGTCTACCGCGCCGGGATCGAGTCCGTCCACCCGTCCCAGGTCGCGTCGGCGCGAGCGCTCGGGCTCACCCGCCGGAAGACGCTGCGGTTCGTCGTGCTGCCGCAGGCCGTCAGGCGCGTACTGCCGCCACTGCTGAACGACTTCATCGGCCTGCAGAAGGACTCCGCGCTCGTCTCGACGCTCGGCGTGATCGAGGGCCTGCGACAGGCGCAGATCAACCAGTCCGAGTTCTTCAACTTCACACCGTTCGTCGCCCTCGCGCTGATCTACGTGGTGATGACGATCCCTCAGGCGAGGCTGGTCGACTGGCTCGTGGCGCGGGACCGTCATCGTCGACAGGCGGCGGCCGGTGTCTGACGCGAACGACTCCGTCGCGCTCTCGATCGAGGGGCTGCACAAATCCTTCGGCAAGCTCGAGGTGCTCAAGGGCATCGACCTCGCCGTCGCCGAGCACGAGGTCGTCTGCCTGATCGGTGCGAGCGGGTCGGGGAAGTCGACCCTGCTGCGCTGCATCAACCTCCTCGAGCCGATCGATCACGGGCGCGTCGTGGTGGAAGGGGAGGAGATCACGGCGCGGGGCGTCGACGTGAACCGCATCCGACAGCGGATCGGGATCGTGTTCCAATCGTTCAACCTGTTCCCGCACATGTCCGTGCTGCGCAACGTCACGCTGGCCCCGATCGAAGCGCTCGGGCTCGACCGCGCCGAGGCGACCGGCCGCGCGACGGAGCTGCTCGAGCGCTTCGGGCTCGGCGACAAGAAGGGCGAGTACCCCGACCGGCTCTCGGGAGGACAGCAGCAGCGGGTCGCGATCGTCCGCGCGCTCGCGATGAAGCCGGATGTGATGTTGCTCGACGAGGTCACCAGCGCGCTCGATCCCGAGCTCGTGGCCGAGGTGCTGAACGTGATCCGCGAGCTCGCGGCGGGAGGGATGACGATGGTGATCGCGACGCACGAGATGGGGTTCGCACGCGACATCGCGAACCGCGTCTGTTTCCTCGACGCCGGGGTGATCCTCGAAGAGGGCGCGCCCGACGCGATCTTCTCGACGCCCCGGGAGGAACGCACGCAGCGGTTCCTCCAGAGCATCATCGAGGCGGGGCGGATGTGACCGCGTTCGTCGAACTCTCGCACCCCATCGCCGACGGCGCAGCCGCCTACCCCGGGCTGCCGGCCGCGCGCTTCTTCCCGCTGCTCGAGCGCGCGGCGTCGCGCGAACGCTATGAGCAGAAGGCGGAGTTCCTGCTCGGCGGTTTCGAGATCGCGGGCAACACGGGGACCTACCTCGATTCGCCGTTCCACCGTTTCCCCGACGGGATGGATCTCGCCGCGATCCCCCTCTCGTCGTGCATCGGGCTGCCAGGGCTCGTCGTCGACGCGGACAGCCGGGGCGATCGCGCGCTATCGGTGGGCGACCGCGTCGGCGCGGAGCTCGCCGGACGCGCCATCCTGTTCCGAACCGGCTGGGACGGCCGATGGGGGACGGAGGCCTACTGGCGCGGATCGCCGTTCCTGGGCGCGGAGCTCGTCGAGCGGCTGGTCGACGCCGGGGCTGCGCTCGTCGGCATCGACGCCGGCAACGTCGACGACACCGCCGACCCGGCGCGCCCCGCGCACACCGGCCTGCTCGCCGCGGGTATCCCGATCGTCGAGAACCTCGCGAACCTCGCGTCGCTCCCGGTCGAGGGGTTCGTGTTCTCGGCCGCGCCACCGCCGTTCGTGGGCGGCGCGACGTTCCCGGTGCG
>DASPIF010000409.1:0-15723 GCA_035629255.1 Actinomycetota bacterium
TCCGGCTCCCCGACGAGCAGGTCCTGACGGCGGAGCTGCCCAACGACGAGCTCGAGGCGGTCGTGCTCGGCGCCCCGGTGTGGGTCGATCTGCGTCGCGCGAAGGCGTTCCAAACCGACCGCCCGGCGCTCTCGATCTCCGAGCACGCCGACGACCTCCCCGTCATGGCTGCGGGAGCGTCGTCCCGCGCATGAGCGACGAGACGCCCGAGCGGCCCGCCCCGCCCTCGCCCCCGAGCGGGCCGGGCCGCGTCCGGGCCCGGGACGGCTCGCAGGACGACGAGATCGCGCTCTCGGCCGACGAGGTCGACGTGCTGCTCCGTGTGAGCGGGATGCTCCGAAAGGTCAGGTTCGGTACCGTCCTGCTCGTGGTCCACGACGGCAAGGTCGTGCAGATCGAGACCGCGGAGAAGATCCGCCTGTGAGCGTCTCGACGCCGCTGTCCGTCGTGTCCGACCTCCGGCCGGCCGCCACCAAGATCGAGCTCCGCGACGTCGTGAAGACGTATCCGACGTCGTCCGGCGGCCGCGTCACGGCGATCGAGGACGTCTCGTTCGAGGTCCGTTCCGGCGAGTTCGTGTGCCTGATCGGTCCGTCGGGCTGTGGCAAGTCCACGATCTTGAACCTGCTCGCCGGGTTGGACGCACCGGACGCGGGCGAGATCCTCGTCGACGGCAGGCCGGTACGACCGCCGGGCCCCGACCGCTCGCTATTGTTCCAGGAGCCGGCGTTGTTCCCGTGGCTGAGCGTGCGGAACAACGTCGGGTACCCGCTCAGGCTCCGCGGGCTCGACCGCTCGGAGATCGCGGCGACGACGCAGCGGTGGCTCGCGAAGGCCGGGCTGACCGACTTCGCGGACGCGCAACCGCACGAGCTCTCGGCGGGCATGCGTCAGCGGGTCGCGCTCGCTCGCGCGCTCGTGTGCCAACCGGACGTGCTCCTCGCGGACGAGCCGTTCGGCTCGCTCGACGCGCAGTCGCGCGAGATCCTGCAGAAGGAGCTCCAGCTCGTCTGGACCGAGCTCGGGAACACGTTCGTCTTCGTGACGCACAACGTGCGTGAGGCCGCGTTCCTCGCCGATCGCGTGATCGTGCTCTCGGCGCGCCCGGGTCGACCGATCGCCGAGTACCGGATCACGACTCCCCGCCCCCGGTCGTTCGAGGACGTCCTCGTCGCGAACGTCGTCGTCGACATCCACGACCATCTGTCCGAGGAGGTGGAGCGCGCTGCGCGCGAGACGGATCGCCGAGCAGATCTGGCCTAGGGCCGCCGCCATCGTCGCGATCGTGATGGTGTGGGCGTTCGTCGCCGCCGCGGTCGGGAGCGACGAGACGTTGCCGTCACCGTCCGACGTGTGGCGGTCCCTCACCGCGAATCTGACGGGCGACGGGGGGCTGTTGGCGGCGGCGTGGGGCAGCGTGGTTCGGCTCGCACTGTCGCTCGCGTTCGCGTTGGTGGTCGGCACGGTGACGGGGATCGGGATGACGGCCTCGCGCGTCGTCCAGCGGTCCCTCGGAACGGTGATGACCGGGCTCCAGGCGATCCCGCCGATCGCGTGGCTGCCGATCGCCATCCTGTGGTTCGGATTCACCGAGCGCGCGGTGATCTTCGTGGTCGTGATCGGCGCGATCCCGGCGATCGCGATCGCGACTGCGACGGCGATCCGTCAGGTGCCGCTCGCGCTGATCCGCGCAGGTCGAACGATGGGAGCGGACCGCTGGACGCTCTATCGCACCGTGGTTCTTCCCGCGTCGATCCCGGGCTACTGGGGCGGGTTGCAGCAGGCGTGGGCCGTGGCGTGGCGAGCGCTCCTCGCCGCGGAGCTCATCCGAACCGGCGCCGCGAAGGGTCTCGGTCACGTGCTCGACACGACCCTCGAGGGCACCCGCGTGATCGACCCCGCGCTGATCTTCGCGACGATGGTGGTGATCGTGATCATCGGGCTCGCGATCGACGCGCTGTTCAGCGTGATCGACCGGCGGATCCGCCGCCGCCGAGGTCTGCTGCTTCGGGCGTGATCCGAGGCTCGACGCTCACGCCGTGACGCCGGCGCGCGCGAGGGCTTCCGCCTTCGCGCGCGCGGTGAGCTCGAGCAGCGCGTCCGAGTCGCTCCCCCAGATCGGCTCGGGCTCGACGATGCGCCGCGCCGATGCGGGCAGACGCGCCAGATCCGCTCGGAACCGCGCGTTCGCGTCCGCGAGCGACCTCGGCGCTCCCGTCCGCCGACCGTCCGCCATGAACGGCTGCAGCAGCGGCTCGTGGTCGTCGGGGAGCGGCTCGTGGCGCAGCCCGAGGACGTCCCCGCCGGGGCCGCGGAAGACCTGCTTGCGTCCGGGCTTCGACGCCTTGCCCGAGGACAGCTTGATCACCGGGCGCCCGTCGTACTCGACGAGCTTGTACGCGGAGTCGAGCGTCGGGGCGTCGGCCGAGACGCCGATCCGCGTGCCGACCCCGAAGGCATCGATCGGCGCGCCGGCTCGCACGAGCGCCTCGACCGAGAACTCGTCGAGGCCGCCGCTCACGAAGACCCGCACGTGCGGCATGCCGGCCTCGTCGAGCACGGCTCGGGACGCGCGGGAGAGCTCGGCGAGGTCGCCGCTGTCGATCCGGATGCCGAGCTCGCCCTCGAGGCCCAGCTCGCGGATCACCTCGACCGCGGTCCGCACGCCGTTGATCGTGTCGTAGGTGTCGACGAGGAACGTCGTGCGGTTCGGCAGATCCTGCGCGAACGTCCGGAACGCCTCCGCCTCGCTCGGGAACGATTCGATATAGGAGTGCGCCATCGTCCCCGCGACGCGGAGACCGAACCGCCTCGCCGCCTCGACGTTGCTCGTCGCGACGAACCCGACCATCGCCGACACGCGCGCCACGTTGATCGCTGCCTCCAGGCCCTGCGTGCGCCGCAGCGAGAAGTCGACGACGTCGCGGCCGTCCGCGGCGATCACGCAGCGAGCGGCCTTCGAGGCGATCGTCGTCTGGAACGTGATCTGGTTGAGGATGAACGGTTCGACGAGCTGCGCGACCGCGATCGGCGCGGTGATCTCGAGCAACGGTTCGCCCGGGTGAACGATCCGGCCTTCGGGAACCGCCCAGACCTCGCCGCGGAACCGCAACGCGCCGAAGGCTTCGAGGACGTCATCGTCGAACCCGAGCTCCCGACCGAGGTAGTCGAGATCGCGCTCCGGGAACCCGAAGTCCTCGAGGAACGAAAGGCACGGCTCGAGGCCGGCGGCGACGAGGAACCCGCGGTTCCGTGGCAGGTTCCGCACGTACAGCGAGAACGTCGCCTCCTGCCGCATGCCGCGGCGGAGGTAGCTCGCCGCCATGTTGAGCTCGTAAAGGTCGGTGAGCAGCGCGCTGGCGGCCATGGCGCGCAGCGTACCCCCGCGCCGTGCCGACCTCGGCGTTCCCGACCTGATCTCCGGAGCGGTACTCCCCGAGGACGACCCAGGCGACGAAGGTGTCGTTGCGCCCGTAGCCCCCGATGCGCAGGAAGAAGCGGTACCGCCGTCCTGGAACGCCCGCTGGTCCGCGGACAACCTGATGCAGAAGGCGTCCGCGGACCGCGGTAGGACCGGCGATCGGGGCCGTCACGTACGTCGCGACGGCCCCGGATCGTCGTCGCTTACGCTGGCGCCGGGATCCCTCGCGGTCCGCCGTCGCCGCGGCGCTCGCCGCGCGACTTCGCGAACCGCAGGTACAGCACCGGCACCACGAACAGGTTCAGCAGCGTTGCGGTGATGAGCCCGCCGAGGATCACGATCGCCATCGGGTGCTCGATCTCGTTCCCGGGGATCGAGCCCACGACGATCAGCGGGATCAACGCGAGGCCCGTCGTGAACACGGTCATCATGATCGGGACGACGCGCTCGCGGGCGCCGCGGATGATCATCGCCGGCCCGAACGTCTCGCCCTCGAACCGTTCGAGATGCTGGTAGTGGCTGATCAGCATGATCCCGTTGCGGGCGACGATGCCCAGCACCGTGAGGAAACCGACCAGCGAGCCGAGCGATAGGACGCCGCCGCCGAGATAGGCGCCGATCACGCCGCCGACGAGTGCGATCGGCAGGGTCAGGAACGCGATGATCGCGAGGCGCCAGCTGGCGAACGAGGCCTGGAGCAGGAGCAGGATGCCGATCGCCGCCGCGACCGAGAACAGAAGCAGGTTGCGTTGCGCCGCCTGGCGCTCGGTGTACTCACCGAGCATCTCGGCGTGGTACCCGATCGGCCAGTTCACGTTGTCGAGGCCGTCCTCGAGGTCGTCGATCACCGACCCGAGGTCCCGGCCCTGGACGTTCGCGCTCACGTCCAGGCTCCGGAACAGGTCCTCGTGGTGGATGTCGTTGGGTGTCGGAACGATCCGGATATCGGCGACCTCTTGCAGCTGAACGTACTCGCCGGACGGCGTGTCGATCAGCAGCTCGCGGAGATCCGTGAGGTTCTCCCTCGCCGACGGGATGCTCCACACGTTGACGTCGTAGGTGATCCCTTGCCGGAAGATGTCGCCCACCTCTTCACCCATGACGAGGGTCGCCACCGACCTCCGCACGTCGCCCGGCTTGAGGCCATACTGGGCTGCATCCTCGAGCCGAACCTCCATCTCGATCTGCGGGATGTCCTCGATCGTGTCGACGTAGGGTTCGATCACGCCGTCGATCCCGCCGAGGATGTCGGCGACCTCCTGTCCCTTTTCCTGCAGGGTGTGGAGGTCCTGTCCGAAGATCCTGATCACGATCGCGTCGCTCGATCCCGTCAGCACCTCTCGGATGCGTTCCTTCAGGTACGTCTGCACATCGCGATAGATGCCGGGGTACGAGTCGACGGTCTGCTGGATCTTCGCGAGCGTCGCGTCGTAGTCGACCGACGGGTCGACGCTCACCCAGTTCTCGCCGAAGTAGATGCCGTACGGCTCGTCCGAGTTGAGGGCCTGACCGATGTGCGAGCCGGCGTTCCGGACCCCCGGGATCGCGAGGAGGTCGCGGTTCACGAGCATCGTGGTCCTGACCTCCTCGGGCCGGGACACGCCGGGTTTCCCGAGCCAGTGCATCAGGAAGTCGCGCTCCTTGAAGGACGGCAGGAGCTCCTGCCCGAGCAGCGGGACGAGCCCGACGCCGAGCATCGCGGTGACCCCCACGGCCACGTACGAGCGCTTCGGACGGTAGATGAGCTTCTCGAGGATCCACCCGTACCCTCGCTGGAGCGGCGGCACGAGCGGCGACTCGCGGTGCTGTAGTGACCGGCCGCCTCGGAAGAAGATCAGGCTGAGGGCCGGCGTCACCGTCAGCGCGACGACCATCGACGCGAGCAGCGCGAGGGCGTACGACGTCGCGAGCGGACGGAAGAACGCGCCCGACAGCCCATCCAGCGTGAAGATCGGGATGATCGCGACGACCTCGATCAGCGTTGCGTACACGATCGCGCTCCGCACTTCGAGCGAGGCGTCGAGGATGACCCGCGCGGTCGATCGCGTCCCACCGGATCTCCGATGCTCGCGAAGGCGTCGGACGACGTTCTCGATGTCGATGATCGCGTCGTCCACGATGTCGCCGAGCGCGATCACGAGGCCCGCGAGCACCATCGTGTTGATCGTGATGCCACGCCAGTTGAGGATCAGGCCCGCCGCCAGCAGCGACAGCGGGATCGCCGTGATGCTGATCAGCGCCGTCCGCCACTCGAACAGGAACGCGCCGAGCATCAGGATCATCAGGATCGCGCCGAGCCACATGGCGCCGCCGAGGTTGTTGATCGCGTCCTCGATGAATGTGGCGGGACGGAAGATCGTGTGGTCCATCTCGATGCCGGGGAGCGAGGGGCGTAGCTCGTCCAGCGCGGCCTCGAGCCCCTCGGTGACGTCCATCGTGTTCGCCCACGGCAGCTTCTGGACGACGAGGAGCAGGCCCTCATGATCGTTGACGACACCGTCGCCCATCAGCGGCGGGGTGGTCGTCGTGACCTCCGCGACATCCTCGAGGCGCAGGACGCGGCCGTCGCGCTCGGCGACCGGGACCTGCGCGAGGTCCTCGTCCGTGAGGATGGGGAGCGCGTGACGGACCTGCAGACGGTCGGTCGGGGTGTCGACGAACCCGCCGGTGCCGATGAACCCGCCGTCGGAGAAGCGCAGCAGGCCCGCGTCGATCGCGTCCGCGGTGACGGTCATGACCTCGTCGAGCGTGAGGTCGTACTGCCGGAGCTTCTCGGGATCGACCTCGACGGCCGGCATCTTGATCCGTTCGCCCCAGATCAGGACGTTCGCGACGCCCGGGACGCGGAGCAGCCGCGACCGGATCTTCCAGTACGCGGTCATCGACAGGTCGATCAGCGAGTACTCGTCGGAGGAGACGCCGATCTTCATGACGCGGCTGGTCGCCGACAGGGGCTGGATGATCACGGGCGGAGCCGCCCACCGCGGCAGCGTGGGGCTGATCGCCGCGATGCGTTCGGCCACGAGCTGGCGCGAGGTGAGCAGATCAGCGTCGGCTTCGAAGATCATCTCGATCTGCGAGAGCTGCTCGACCGACTTCGACCGGATCGTGTCCAGGTCGGGGACGCCGTTGAGCGTCTGCTCCAACGGGATCGTGACGAGGGATTCGACCTCGGTCGCCGAGAGCCCGAGCGCGAGCGTCTGGATCTCGACCTTCGGCGGCGCGAACTCCGGGAAGACGTCCACCGGCGTGTGCTGGAGCTGCTGCATGCCGAAGAACAGCAGCGCCGCGGTCGCGGCCGCCACGACGTAGCGGAACCGCAAACTCGAACCAACGATCCAGCGCATCATCGGGTGAGCCGACCTCCTCGGAAGTGGTGCGTCATGGGAACCATCAGATCCCGAACTCGGAGCCGATCAGTTCGGCCACGCCGACCGACACGACCTCCGTGCCGGTCGGCGGTCCGTCGGTCAGGAAGGCTCGGCCGTCCTCGTACCGGTCCACCTCGACGGCGGCCCGGACGAACGCGAGCGGCTCGGGGTTGGTGTAGACCCACTCCTGCCCCTCGACGTCGATCCAGATCGCCGACTCGGGGACGACCAAGCGGTCGCCGCTCGTCGCGACGGGCTCCGTCGCCAGCTGGATCCGCTGGGCGGCCAGCTCGTTCAGGATCACCTTCAGCGCGTCCGAGCCCTCGATCTCCTCGAGCTCGAACGGCTCGTAGCCGCTCGACGCCGACGACTCTTCGCTCGCCTTGCACGCCGGCAACGCGAGCACCGCCACGAGCGCGAGTCCTGCGGCCCAGCGACGTCGGCTCACCGATCCACCTCCGCCGTGGTGACCGCGCCGGACGGTTCTGCGGCGTCGGTCTCGGGGATGACGATCGTGAGGTCGTCAGCCGCCTCGTCGCGGCGGGGGGTGTGCCCGAAGCGCGCGATGATCGCCGGCAGAACGACGAGGGCCACCAGCGTCGACGTGACCACACCGCCGATCACCACCGCCGCGATCGGCCGGACGATCTCGGTTCCGGCGAGGTTGCCGCGCAGCGCGAGCGGCGCGAGCGCCGCCACGATCGCGATCGCGGACGCGAGGATCGTGCCGCCGCGTTCGGCCGTCATCGCCCACACGCCGTCCGCGAACGAACGAGCGTCGCCGCCCTGCATCTGATAGTCGTGGACGAGGATGATCAGGTGACGGACGGCGATCGTGAGCACCGCCAGGAAGCCGACCGCCGCGCCGATCGAGAGCGAACCGCCGATCGCCGCCACGGCGAGCGCGCCGCCGGCGAGCGCCGCGGGGAGCGTCGCGAACGCGAGCGCCGCGAGCCGCCAGCTGACGAACGCGGCCTGCAGGAGCAGGAACACGGCCACCGCCGACGCGATCGCGACCGAGATCAGGCGACCGCGGTCGCTGCCCTCCGTCGCGTACGAGCCACGGATCTCGGCGTGGTGCTCGGTCGGGAACTCGATCCCGGCGATCGCGTCCTCGACGTCGGCGACGACAGTGTCGGCGTCGCGTCCGTCGATCGCGGCGCTGACGTCGACGTAGTTCGAGACCGCCTCGTGCTGGTACACGGTCGGATTCGGCGCCACGCGCACGTCCGCGACGTCACTCAGCGGGATGCGAACGCCGCTCGGCGTCTCGATCAGGAGGTTCTCGACGTCGGCGACATCCTCTCGGATCTCGGGCTTGCCCCAGACGACGACGTCGAAGACCTTCTGTTCTTCGAACAGGTTGCCGACGGTGAGGCTCGAGAGCAGGATCGCGGCCTCGCGCCGGATGTCGCCCGGCCGGACACCGAAGCTCTGCGCTGCCTGCAGGTCGACCTCGATCTCGAGCGCCGGCTCTTCGGGTGCGAGCTCGACCGTCGGCCGGACGAGACCGTCGATGCCGGAGATCGCCGCACGGACGTCCTCGGCGGTCGACTCGAGCGCGTCGACGTCGGTGCCGTACAGCCGGACGACGAGGTCCTCGTCGGTCCCGGCGAGCACGTCGGTCAGCCGCTGCTCGGGGTAGCTCAGCATCTGTGCCGCGAGGTCGGGGTGGTTGCCGAGGGCCTGCTCGATCGCCGCCGTGACGTCGGCGTCGCCGGTCGTCCCGTCGAGGTGCACCCAGACCTGCGCGCTGTTCACGTTCACGACCTGATCGGAGTTGACCGCACGGCCGATGTGCGCGCTCACGTCGCGGACGCCGTCGACGGCGGCGATGTCGTCGACGACGGCCGACGTCATCTGCTGCATCGCCGGCAGCGACGTGCCGTGCGCGGCCTCGAGTCGGACGAGGACGTCCCGCTGCTGGAGGTCGACGTTCGGCTGGCCGTCCAGGAAGGGCAACGCGACGAGGCCGGCCACGAGCGCGACCCCGCCGATCGCGAACGCGGCGCCGGGGCGCCGCGAGAACGATCCGCTGAGCCGTCGTCCGAGCGCGCCCGTGATGCGCGGCTCGCGCACCGTGTCGGTCGGCTTGAGGACCATCATCGCGACGGCCGGAGTCAGGAGCAGCGCCACGATCATCGACGCCGCGACAGCGAGGAGGTACGTCGCGACGACGTCCGGGACGAACTCACCGGGCTGGCCGGTCAGGAAGAACGCCGGGATCGCGGCGGAGGCCGCGATCAACGTCGCGTACCCGAGCGCGGTGCGCATCTCGAGCGAGGCGTCCAAGATGCGGCGCCACACCGGCGCGCCGACGTCGCCACCTCGCCGCTGGAGGAGTCGTGCGATGTTGCCGGTGTCGGAGATCGCGTCGTCGACGATGATGGCGATCGCGAGGACCAGGCCTCCCACGACCATGACGTTCGCCGTGATGTCGCGCACGTAGAGGATCGCGCCCAGCGTCAGCACGGAGACGGCGATCACGATCGTCGAGACGGCCGCGGTCCGCCAGCTCGGGGAGAACAGGGCGAGCGCGATCACGAGCAGGATCGCGCCGATGGCGAGTGACAGCCCGACGTCGTCGACGCCGCTTCGGATCTGCTCGGCGCGGCCGAACAGCGAGGTGTCGATCTCCATGTCGCCGAGGCCGGGCGCCATCTCCTCGAGCACTTCCTCGACGTTCTCGGCGACCTCGATCGTGTTCGCGCCGGGGAACTTCTCGACGACGAGCATCAGCCCGTCGCCCTCTTCGAACACGGTGTCGCCGATCAAGAGCTGGTGGTTCTCGACGAGCTCGGCGACGTCGCCGAGCAGAAGCGGCTCACCGTCGACGACCACTGCGTTGCCGTCAGGACCCTCGACGGGCACCTGGGCGAGATCGTCGGCCGTCTTGATCGGAAGCTCGTGACGGATGCCGAGTCGCTGGTTCGGTGTGTCGATGAACCCGGCCGTCCCAGGGGTGGAAGCCTCGAGGAACGTCAACGGCGAGAACCACAAGGCGTTGCCGGTCGACTCGATGACCTGCTGGAGGGAGACGTCTGCCGCGCCGAGCTCGGCAGGGTCGACCAGGACCTGGAGCTGGCGGTCGCGCTGTCCCCAGATCGAGACGTTCGCGACGCCCTCGACGCCGAGCAGACGTGGCGTGATCACCCAGCGGGCCAGAACCGACTGCTCGATCGGTGTCATCGTGTCCGACGACAGACGCGCCGACAGGACGCGCGCGCTCGACGAGAGGGGTTGCAGCATCTGGGGCGGCGTCGAGACGCCGGGCAGGGCGACGGCCGCCTCGGCCACCTTCTCCGCGACGACCTGGCGGGCGTCGAGGAGCGCCGTCCCGGGCTCGAACGTGAGGAACACGGACGAGAGGCCGGGGATCGACTCGGAGTGGATGTCCTGCACGAAGGGGACGCCGTTCAACAGGTCCTGTTCGAGCGGGACGGTGATCATCTGCTCGACCTCGGTCGCTGAGAGTCCGAGCGCCTCGGTACGAACCTCGACGACCGTCGGCCCGAACTCGGGGAGGTCGTCGATCGCGATGTTCTGGGCTTGGGCGACCCCGAACACGACGAGACCTGCCGCGATCGCGACGATCATCCGGCGGAACTTGAGCGAGGTGGCGATCAGGCGACGCATCATGTGGACTTCACTCCCGCCGCGGCCGATGCGATGGATGGATCGGTGGCGCGCGGTCGTCCCGCGGGGCCCTGGACCATGCCTCTACCTCCGTGAGCGTCGTAACGGCGCCCCCGAGTTGGGTGGCGTCCTGAGAAACCCGATGCGGGAACCGTAGGGCGGAACGCGGAGCGCGCTCGTCGCCTGCGACGACGATTGGGCATCGTCACCGGCGACGATGCCGCGTCGACGCGGCATACCGCGCGTGGATGACGACCTGCCGGGTCGACGGTCGCTGCGGAGGTCCGCTGTCGCGGCCGCTTACGGCCGGGCGGGAGCGACGACGCCGGCGTCGTACGCGAACACGACCGCCTGGATCCGGTCGCGCAGCGAGAGCTTGCTCAGGATGTGGCGGATGTGCGTCCGGACGGTCGAGTCCGAGATGAAGAGCTCGCTCGCGATCTCCTCGTTGCTCTTGCCACGTCCGACCAGCGCGAGGATCCGCAGCTCGGCGTCCGTCAGCATCGCGAGACCGGGGTGCCGCTCCCGATTGAGCGGAGCGATCGTCTCGCTGAACGTGTCGAGGAGCCGGCGGGTCACGGAGGGCGCGAGGAGAGCGTCACCGCGCGCGACGATGCGGATCGCCTCCACGAGGTCGTCGGCGCGTACGTCCTTGAGCAGGAACCCGCTGGCGCCGCCACGGAGGGCCTCGACGACGTACTCGTCGAGGTCGAAGGTGGTCAGGACGAGGATCTTCATATCCGGGTACTCGGACGTCAGCTGCCGCGTCGCGGCCACGCCGTCGACCTCAGGCATCCTGATGTCCATCAGCACGACGTCGGGGCGCAGACGCCGCGCCTCCTGGAGCGCTTCGCGGCCGTTGCTCGCACTCCCGACGAGACGGATGTCGTCCTTCGACTCGATGACCATCCGGAAGGCCTCGAGCATCAGCGGCTGGTCATCGACCGCGAGGACGCGGATCACTGCCCGTCGTCCTTGTCGAGGGGCAGGCTGACCGCCACGACGTAGCCGCCACCCGGTACAGGCCCGATCGTCATGTTCCCGCCGTACAACGTCACGCGTTCGCGCATCCCGACCTGGCCGTACCCGGCCTCGGACACGCCGTCTCCGACAGCCGGCCGGGCGACCCCGTCGTTCTCGATCAGGAGCTCCAGGCTCGAGTCGGTGAACGCGAGGACGACGCGTGCGTGCACGCGCCCGGCGTGCTTGAGCACGTTCGTGAGCGCCTCTTGAACGATGCGGTACGCCGACAATGCGAGGCCGGGCGGCACGGGGCGCACCGCCCCGGCGGTCTCGAAGGTGGTCGGGACGCCGGCGGAGCGGACCTGCTGGACGAGACCCGGGATGTCGTCGAGACCTGGCTGCGCCCACCCGACGGGGTCGTCGTCGGCACGGAGAAGCCCCGTCAGACGGCGCATCTCGATCAGCGCCTCACGACCGAGGCCCTCGATCGTGCCGAGGATCGGCGCCGGCGCCGTGTCGCCGTACGCCGTACCGGCGGCCGTCGCCTGCGCGACCATCACGCTGACGTGGTGGGCGACGACGTCGTGGAGCTCTCGCGCGATGATCCGTCGCTCCTGCGCGACCGCCTCTCGAGCGCGTTGGTCGCGCTCCAACTCGAGGCTCGTGGCCCTGTTCTCGAGCAGGAGCACGTGGCTGCGGCGCTGGCGGACGCCGTCGCCGAGGACCCATGCGGCGCCGAGGAAGAGGGTCACGCCGACGACCGCCTCCAGCTCGAAGGGCTGGCGCGAGAAGGCGACCAGGCCGAGGAGAACGAGGCCGCAACCGAGCGCCGCCGGGATCGAGACCGACCACTCGCGGTGCGCCGCGACCGTGTAGAGGGCGACGAGGAGGCCGAGCGACGCGAGCGAGGGGAAGAAGCCGAGAGAGAGGAACAGGAACAGCGCGGCGGTGACGCAGCCGAGGACGAGCACGGGCGCGTGCCGCCTCCAGAGGAGGGGGATCGTCTGTCCCGCGATCAGCAGGATCGGGAGGACGGACGATCCAGCCGTCGTGCCGTCCACGCCGACGTCGGGGATCTCGACCTCGACGTGAGCGAAGTAGCCGAGCACCCCCGTAACCAGCAGGAGGAAGGCGATGCCGATGTCCTGGGCCGTCTCCGTCGAGATCGTGCCGTAACGACCCAACCGCAGCGCTGGCGAGAACGCTACGTGGCCGTGGAGACGCTCGCTCCCGGCCAGCTGCGGGGTGGTCGCCATCGTTTCCGGTCTTCCGATCGCTCGGCGGTGACTGAGCCCAATCCTGTGCCGCTGTCGCGGTATCGGTCAACCGACCGACGGCAGCATGCGCCGTACCACGGATGGATGAGGCCGCCGTAGCTCTTCCGCGCAACCTGCGCACGCTTCCGGGCGTCCGCGCAACGCCGCGAGGGTCCGTGCCCTCGTGGCGCTTCTATGCACCCGCGAGCCTGATCGAGCGGGTCTCGCCGACGTCCTCGCCCCGTCGCCTCGGTTGTGGGGCCGGAGCGGCGCCGCTAGCGTCCCCCCGCGATGGACGAGCCTCGCGACTTCCGCATCGAGCACAGCGAGTTGCGTGGCGAGGACGAGTTCGAGGAGTACGAGAGCAGCGCCGACCTCCCGTACTACTCCGACTGGCGAGGCTCGTTCGAGCGACTCCCGTGGGCGACCGATGACGAGGCGCTACGCGCCTCGAACGCCGATGTCGCGATCATCGGGGCGCCGTTCGACGACACGGTCTCGTCGAGGCCCGGAGCGCGGTTCGGGCCTCGTGCGATCCGGATGGCGCCCACGACGTGGGGATGGCGGCACGCGTGGTCGCTGCAGCTCGACATCGAGCCGTACGCCTACGTCACGGTCGTCGACGCGGGTGACGCGCCGGTGGTGCCGGCGCGCGCCGAGCGCGGCCTCCGCGTGATCCACGAGAAGGTGCATCGCGTCGCGAGCGCCGGACCGATCCCCATCGTCCTCGGTGGCGACCACTCGATCACGTATCCGTCGGCTGCGGCGGTCGCGAGACACGTGCACCCCCGCTCGATCGGCATCGTCCACTTCGACGCCCACGCCGACACGGGCTTCGAGCAGTGGGGCTCCCTGATCGGTCACGGGACGCCGATGCGCCGTCTTATCGAGGAAGGCTGGGTTGAGGGGAGGAACTTCGTCCAGGTCGGTCTCCGCGGCTACTGGCCCGAGAGGGAGACCGTCGAGTGGATGCGTGCGAACGGGCTCCGGTACCACCCCATGGTCGAGATCGAGGACCGCGGTGCGGAAGCGGTGATCGCCGACGCGATCGCCGAGGCGCTCGATGGGCCCGATGCGATCTACCTGAGCGTCGACATCGACGTCGTCGACCCGGGGATGGCCCCGGGCACGGGTACCCCCGAGGCCGGCGGGATGTTGAGCCGCGAGCTGCTCCGCGCCGTCAGGCAGATCGTGCTCGCCGTCGACCTCGTCGGGATGGACGTCGTCGAGGTCTCGCCGCCTTATGATCACAGCGAGATCACCTCGATCCTCGCCTACCGTGTGGTGATGGAGGTGATCGGGGCGCTCGCCGTGAGGAAGCGCGACGCCGGTTGACGTGGCCGACCGAGCGCGGTTCGAGGAGCTCGTTGCCGAGGCGCTCGACGCGCTTCCGGCGTGGGTGCACGAGCGGCTCGAGAACGTCGAGATGATCGTCGAGGAGCGCCCGCCACGCGACGAGCCGGGGTTGCTCGGGCGTTACCACGGCATCCCGCTGACCGAGCGGTCGTACTACGCGGGCGTGCTCCCGGACACGATCACCCTCTACCGCCGGACGATCGAGCGCGTCGCGGGCGGGGACGAGGACGCGTTGAAGAGCACGATCGCCCACACGGTCGAGCACGAGGTCGCGCACTTCTTCGGGATATCCGACGAGCGCCTCCGCGACCTCGACGCGTACTGATGGCCGACGCGGCGTCGCGCGACGCCACGATGATGGCGCTCGCGCTCGACGAAGCCCGCGTCGCGGGGTCGCTCGGCGATGTCCCGATCGGGGCCGTCGTCGTCCGTGGGGACGAGGTCATCGCGCGCGCCGGCAACGGACGCGAACGCGACCGCGACCCGACCGCCCACGCCGAGCTCGTCGTGATCCGTGTCGCGGCCCGGATCCTCGGGTCCTGGCGGCTCGAGGGGTGCGAGCTGTTCGTGACGCTGGAGCCCTGCGCGATGTGCGCCGGCGCGATCGTCCTCGCGCGCCTTCGTCGGCTCGTCTACGCCACGCCGGACCCGAAGGCGGGGTTCGCGGGCTCGCTCGGCGATCTCGTCCGCGATCCTCGGCTGAACCACGCGGTCGCTGTCACCGGCGGCGTGCTCGGGACCGAGTGCGCCGAGCTCCTCCGCGCGTTCTTCCGCGAGCGCCGGTGATCGACCTCGATCGTCGCACCAGGGTTCGCTGCGGCCGCCACGCTGGCATGCGTCAGCTCGGATCGATGGAGCCAGGGTTGCGCGCCCGACGCTCCTGCATCGTCGCGCGGATCATCCGGGCGACCTCAGGGAGCTCGTCCTCCATAGCGCGGAAGTCGCGCTCGTGCATCACCACGAGCCGGAGGTCGGTCGTGGCCGTCACGGTCGCGCTCCGACGCTGATGCTCCAGGAGCGCCATCTCGCCGAAGAAGTCGCCGGGTCCGAGCTCCGCGATCCGCTGGTCATCGTGCGTGACCTCGGCGGTCCCCGACTCGATCACCATGAACTCGTGCGCGAACGCGCCCTCGGTGACGAGCCGCTTGCCCTCCGGCACGTCGACCTCGTCGGCCCACCTGGCGATCTTGACCCGGTCGTGATGCGACAGCTCGCCGAACAGCGGCAGCGTCTTCAGGCGATCCGCGTCCACGTGCTCCCCCTGATCGGTGAGGCCGCATCCTGCCACAGGCCACCTCAGACGTGCTTGCTAGACTCGCCCCGGAGGCGTGCCGGAGTGGACGAACGGGACCGCCTCGAAAGCGGTTAGGGGACTAATCCTCCCCTCGCGTGTTCGAATCACGCCGCCTCCGCCCTCCCTCTGACCTGCAGGTGCGGTTGGAGGGCTGCCCGCGAACCGCTCGCCGCGTACGTCAGCCCCGAGCCGTGGCGTCAGGACGACAAGCGATCTCTGTCAGGCGTGCTGCCCGCCGACCGCACGTCGGAGCCCTGGCCCGGGAAGACGAGGAGGTTCAGAGCTCAGGCGTGCAGCCCGCCGACCGCGCGTCGGAGCCCTGGGCCGGGAAGACGAGGAGGTCAGAGCAGCGGAGGCAGGTCGGCATCCACGATCAACGTCGGCCCGGTGGGCGGCGGAGGGTCGGTGGTCGTCGTCGTCGGGCCC
>DASPIF010000410.1:0-3450 GCA_035629255.1 Actinomycetota bacterium
CGCATCTCCGTGTCCTCGGAGCCCGGCGAAGGCGCAACGTTCACGTTCGAGCTGCCCGCGGCCGATCTGCCCGCGGACGCGGTCGTCGTTCGACCGTCGGGAGGGGGCACCGGGACGACGCGTGGCCCGGCGGCGGTCGGCGCGGGGGAGCGCGGCCGATGAAGACGGCGACGATCACGATCGACGTCAACGCCCCGCATCGGTACGCGTACCTCGATCTGACGGAGGACCTCGAACGCGCGATCAAGGACTCCGGCGTCACCGAAGGCGCGGCGGTGGCGTTCTGCGCGCACACGACCTGCGCACTCCTCATCAACGAATGGGAGGACGGCGCGTTGGAGGACTTCCGTCAGCGGATGCTGGGGTTGGTCCCCGAGGCCGGGTACTACGCGCACGACGACCACGGCCGCCGCACGCAGAACCTCGCCGAGGCGCACGAGCGTGAGAACGGCCATTCCCACGTCAAGTCGATGCTGCTCTCGGCGACGTCGCACGCGATCCCGGTCGTGGCGGGGTCCCCCGCGTTCGGTCGATGGCAGCGACTGATCCTGTTCGAGATGGACGAGCCCAAGGATCGCCGCATCCTGTTCCACGTCTTCGGCGCCTAGCTGGGAGACTGGCTCGTGACGCCCGCGGGCGCCTCAGGAGATCCCCGATGATCGAACGCAGACACAGCCGCCAGATCCGGATCGGCGACGTAACGATCGGCGGCGACGCCCCGATCCGCGTGCAGTCGATGACGACGACGAAGACCGCGGACATCAACGCGACGCTGCAGCAGATCGCCTCGCTCGTCGCGACCGGGGTCGACATCGTCCGTGTCGCCGTCCCGCATTGGGAGGACGCTGAGGCGCTGACCGCGATCGCGGCGAAGTCCACGGTGCCGGTGGTCGCCGACATCCACTTCCAGTGGAAGTACGCGATCGCCGCGCTCGAGGCCGGCATCCAGGGCCTGCGGATCAATCCGGGCAACATCAAGTACCAGGACAAGGTGCGACTGATCGCGCGCGAGGCCAAGGCGCGCGATGTGCCGATTCGGATCGGCGTGAACGCGGGCTCCCTCGAGAAGGATCTGCTCGAGCGATACGGCGCGCCGACGCCCGAAGCGCTCGTCGAGAGCGCCCTGAACGAGGCGCGGATCCTCGAGGACGAGGACTTCTTCGACATCAAGATCTCCGTGAAGCATTCGAACCCGCGCGTGATGATCGAGGCGTACCGGCAGCTCGCGGAGAAGTGCGACTACCCCCTGCACCTCGGTGTGACGGAGGCGGGACCGATGCCGATCGGCGGCGTCAAGAGCGCCGTCGGGATCGGCGCTCTGCTCGCCGAGGGCATCGGCGACACGATCCGCGTGAGCCTGACCGACGATCCGGTGGAAGAGGTGAAGGTGGGGACCGCGATCCTCCAGGCGCTGGGGCTGCGGCGCCGGGGGCTCGATCTCGTTGCATGCCCCTCGTGCGGGCGCGCCGAGGTGGACGTGCTCGGTCTGACGAAGCAGGTGAACGAGGCGCTCGAGCACGAGGGCATCAAGGTCCCTATCCGCGTTGCGGTCATGGGCTGCGTCGTGAACGGTCCCGGCGAGGCGCGGGAGGCGGACCTTGGCATCGCCGCGGGCAAGGTTCAGGGTTTCCTCGTCGTCAAGGGCGAGGTCGTCGACAAGATACCGGAGGCCGAGTTCGTGTCGCGCCTCGTGGCCGAGGCGCGCAAGCTCGCGGCCGAACGCGCGGCCGAGGAACCCGCGACCGTCTGACCAGACGCCCCAGAGCGTCAGGACGCGCGTGCGAGCGTCAGGAAGTTCCGGACGATCCTCGGACCGTCCGGGGTGAGGATCGACTCGGGGTGGAACTGGACGCCGTACCGAGGCAGCCGTCGGTGCTGCGCGGCCATCACGAGACCGTCGTCGCTCCATGCGGTGAGCTCGAGATCGTCGGGGAACCCCTCGCGTCGGACGACGAGGGAGTGGTAGCGCGCCGCCTCGAACGGATCGCGGACGCCCTCGAAGATGCCGTTGCCCGCGTGATGCACCATCGACGCCTTCCCGTGGACGGGCGCCGCGCGTTCCACGACGCCGCCCGCTGCGAGCCCGAGCGCCTGGTGCCCGAGGCAGACGCCGAGCACCGGCGTCTGTTCCGGGAGGATCTCGAGCAGCCGCGGGAAGACTCCGGCATCCTCGGGGCGACCGGGGCCGGGTGACAGGATGACCGCCGCCGGCCCCGCCTCGACGAGTTCCTCGGCCGAGCGTTCGTCGCTCTTCACGACCGTCGTGCGGTGGCCGAGACCCTCGACCAGCTGCACGAGGTTGAACGTGAAGCTGTCGTAGTGGTCGACCACGAGGATCATCCGGCCGCCTCGTCCTCGAGATCTCGCGAGCCGTCCAACACCGCTGGCAGCAGCGCCGACGCCTTCGCCTTCGTCTCGGCGAGCTCGACCTCGGGGTTCGAGTCGGCGACGATCCCCGCGCCCGTTTGGACGTACGCGCGACCGTCTGCCACGACCGCCGTCCGGATCGTGATGCAGAAGTCCAGGTCGCCCGCGAACGTGCAATAGCCGACCGCGCCCGCGTACGGACCGCGGGGCGTCGGCTCGAGCTCGGCGATCAGCTCCATCGCGCGGCGTTTCGGCGCTCCCGTCACCGTCCCGGCGGGGAACGTCACCGCGAGCGCGTCGAGGGCGTGGCTGCCGTCGGCGAGCTCGCCCTCGACGGTGCTGACGATGTGCATGACCCGCGAGAACCGCTCGACCTGCATCAGCTCGGTCGGGCGCACCGTCCCGGGGGTGCAGACGCGTCCGAGGTCGTTGCGAGCGAGGTCGACGAGCATCGCGTGCTCCGCGCGCTCCTTGGGATCGGCGAGGAGCTCGTGCTCGTACAGACGATCGCGCAGCTCGGTCTCGCCGCGGGGGCGCGTCCCGGCGATCGGGCGCGTCGTGACCGTGCGGCCTTCGACCCGGACGAGCGGCTCGGGGGAGGAACCGGCGAGCTCCATCCCGAGCATCCGCACGAAGAACATGTACGGCGCGGGGTTCGTCACGCGCAGCCGCCGGTAGATCGGGTAGCCGCCGCGGTCGGCGGGGAACGCCACCCGTCGCGACGGAACCGCCTGGTACACGTCACCGGCTCGCACGTGCTCCTGCATCGCCCCCACGATCTCGACGAAGCGCTCGTCGGGCATGTTCGGCTCGCCTGCGTCGTCCTGGGCCGATGCCGATCCCGGTGGTTCGGGCGCGAGCACCGCAGGATCGGACAGCCGCGCGCGCAGGCCTTCGAGCGCGGCGACCGCTCCGTCGTAGCCGGCTGACCGGGCGTGCGCGACGAGCAACAGGCGTTGTCGCCAATGGTCGAAGACCACGGCTCGGTCGACCACGAGCAGCCCGATCGGGGGCGTCGCGTCCTCGGCGATCCGCGCGGGATGTCCATCGAGCAGCGTCGCCGCCTCGTACGACAGCGACCCG
>DASPIF010000411.1:0-3458 GCA_035629255.1 Actinomycetota bacterium
TCGGGGGCGGGCGCGGACGGGGCGCTCGATCGGCTGCTTCGGCGGGGGATGTCCGGCCGGTTCCGCGGTCTGGATCAGCTGCGCGAACGACTGCGCTCGCAGCGCGCCCGCGCGCAGGACGCGCTCGATCTCCGAGGTCCGCTCGAGGAGATCCGCGAGCAGCTGGACGAGGTCCTCGATCGCGAGCGGAGCAAGCTGACCTTCGAAGCCGGTGACGACGCTCGGACCCGAGAGCTCTTCCTCGACTTGCTGCCGCCGGACGTCCCCGGACGGATCGGCGAGCTGCAGGGCTACCGGTTCATGGACGCCGAGGCGCAGCGCCGGTTCGACGAGCTGATGGAGCGTCTGCGCGAGCAGGTCATGGGCGCGTACTTCCGCAACCTCACGGAGGGGATGCGCGGCATGTCACCGGAGGGCCTCGCACGCGTCCGCGACATGCTCTCCGAGCTCAACGAGATGATCGAGCGACGAGATCGTGGCGAGCCGTACGACTTCGACGGCTTCCTGCAGCGGTACGGGGACCTGTTCCCCGAGCGCCCGCGGTCCCTGGACGAGCTGCTCGAGCAGATGGCGCGCCGGATGGCCGCGATGTCGCGGCTGCTCGCATCGATGTCCCCGGAGCAGCGTGCGGAGCTCCGGGCGCTCGCCGAGCAGATGCTCGGTGACATGGATCTCGCGTTCGAGGTCGACCGGCTCGGTGCGAACCTGCGCGACGCGTTCCCGGGGATGCCCTGGGGCGAGCCGTCGCTCGCGGGCGGCGGGCATCCCGCGCCGCTGTCGGCCACGGTCGACGCGATGGAGCGGTTGCACGATCTCGAGGAGCTCGACCGATCGCTGCAGGGCGACTACGCCGGCGCCTCGATCGACGACGTCGACGAGGACGCGCTCCGGCGCTCGCTCGGCGAGGACGCCGTTCGCGACCTCCGGCGGCTGAAGCAGATCGAGCGCATGCTCGAGGAGGCGGGTCTCGTGCGGCGACGGGACGGGCGGCTCGAGGTGACGCCTCGCGGCGCGAGGAAGATGGGGGAGCGCGCCCTCGTCCGTGTGTTCGAGGAGCTCCGGCGCGACCGCGAGGGCGTGCACGACGCGCGCGATCCCGGCGGCCTCGCCGAGCCGACGGGCGCGACGCGTCCGTGGCGGTTCGGCGACACGGGCCAGGTCGCCGTGCAGCGGACCGTCTTCAACGCCGTCGTCCGCGGTGCCGGCTCGGCCGGCGGCGTCCGCCTCGCGCCGGACGACTTCGAGCTCGTGGAGGCAGAGCAGCGCACGGAGACGGCGACGGCGTTGCTGCTCGACCTGTCGTTCTCGATGCCGCTGCGCGGTCACTTCGTCCATGCGAAGAAGATGGCGCTCGCCCTGCACGCGCTGATCGAGGGGCGATACCCGCACGACACGCTCTACCTGATCGGATTCAGCGACTACGCCCGGCCCATGCGGCCGGAGGACCTGACCGCCGAGGGCTTCGACCGCGTGTACGGGACGAACATGCACCACGCGTTCAACCTCGCAGGACGCCTGCTCGCCCAGCACCCGCGCGCGACGCGGCAGGTGATCATGGTGACCGACGGCGAGCCGACGGCGCACCTCGAGGGCGACGACGTCTTCTTCCACTGGCCGCCGATCCCCAAGACGATCCGCCTGACGCTGACCGAGGGGATGCGCCTGGCGAGGGCGGGTGTGACGCTCAACGTCTTCATGCTCGAGGACTCGCCGGGTCTGATCTCCTTCATGGAGCGTCTGGCGGAGGTCACCGCGGGCCGGATCTTCCTGATGGACGATCGCGAGATCGGTGAGTTCATCGTCCGCGACTACGTCGCGCGGCGCGCCCGCCGCTGATCGCGGCTCAGGCCTCGAGCTCGCGCAGGATCTCCTGGGTGTGCTCGCCGAGCCGTGGCGGCGGGCGGCGCGAAGGCAGGCGCTCGCCATCGACCCTGATCGGGTCGGCGATCAGCCGGAGCGTGCCCCGCACAGGGTCGTCGACGGGTTGCAGCGCTCGTCCACCCTCCGGCGAGGTGAAGACCTCGTCGATCGATCTGATCGGAGCCGCGGGGACGCCCGCGGCGGCGAGCGCCGACAACCACGAGCTCGCCGGTCGCGTCGCGAACGCCTCCTCGAGGATCGGGACGAGGACGTCGCGATGGCGGACGCGAGCCTCGTTCGTCGTGAACCGTGGATCGTCCACGAGATCGGGCCGCCCGATCACGCCACACGTGCGTTCGAACAGCCGGTCGTTGCCGGCGGCGAGGATGAAGGAGCGGTCGTCGGCGTGGAACAGCTGGTACGGGACGATGTTCGGGTGCGCGTTCCCGAGCGCGGTCGGCACCGTCCCGCCGAGCAGATGGTTCGCGCCTTGGTTCACGAGCGCCGCGACGCTCGCATCGAACAGCGAGACCGCGACGCGACGGCCGCGACCGGTGCGGTCGCGCTCGACGAGCGCCACGAGGATCGCGTTCGCGGCGAACAGCCCGCAGATCACGTCGAGCAGCGCGACGCCGACCTTGGTGGGCTCTCCGCCCGGATGGCCCGTGACGCTCATCAGCCCGGAGAGGGCTTGCACGATGATGTCGTAACCGGGCCGCGTCGGGTCCTCGGCATCCTCGCAACGCGGTGAGTGAGCACGTCACGATCGACACTCGCTCGCTCGGCGACGAGCGAGTCGTGATCGAGTTCGAACCGTCGCATCACGCCCGGACGGAAGTTCTCGACGACGACGTCCGACGACAGCGCGAGTGCCCTCGCCGCCGCGCGACCCTCGCCGCTCGCCAGGTCGAGGACGACGGAGCGCTTGTTGCGGTTGAGGGCGAGGAAGTACGCGGCGTCGTCGCCGACGAACGGCGGCCCCCAGGCGCGGGTGTCGTCGCCGCCGACCGGTCGCTCGACCTTGATCACGTCCGCGCCGAGGTCCGCGAGGATCATCGTCGCGAGCGGTCCGGCGAGCACCCGGGAGAAGTCGGCGACCCGCACGTGCGCGAGCGGCAGCTCGTCGGATCCGATCGCAGGGCCTCCGCGGCGTCGGGCCTCGGACGAGCCGAGGCGCAAAGAGCGGCGCCGCCGGAACCCGAGGGTCCCAGCGGCGCCACGCGCATCTCACCCCGATCCCGCCACGGCCGTCAAGCCGAAGCCCGCGTTCTTGTCACTCTCTCCCGTCCGTGCCGGGTCGGCCGCACGCCTGCGACCGCGCCACGAGCCCCGGGGGTGGCAACCTGCGCCCGAATCGCGGACGATAGGCGCATGAACCAGGAGAGTCTCGAGCGCGCCAACGCCTTCCTCGCCGCGGTCGCGACGCGCGTCGGCGTCGGCGAGCTCGTCCGGCTGTCCCCGGCGGAGCTTGGGCGCGAGATCGGTGTCGAGGAGCCGCTCGCGGCCGCGCGGGCCATCCGCGCGTTGCTGGCGCGGCGTCGGCTCGAAGCTGCCGAGGGCGGCTACCGGCTGCTCGACCCCCGCCCGATCGAGGAGGG
>DASPIF010000412.1:0-4957 GCA_035629255.1 Actinomycetota bacterium
CGGTCGAGGCGCCGCCGCCGCTCGTGACCTGCGCGAGGGCGCGGGCGCGCAGGCGCTCGGTCTCCTGCTCGGCCTGCGGGATCTCGTCGCCGTGGTAGACCCAGACCTTCACGCCGCAGGTACCGGCGGTGGTCTTGGCGACGGCCGTCCCGAAGTCGATCTTCGCGCGGAGCGTGTGCAGCGGGACGCGGCCCTCGCGGTACCACTCGCGGCGGGACATCTCGCCGCCGCCGAGGCGGCCGCCGCACTGGACCCGCACCCCGAGCGCGCCCGAGCGCATCGCGGTCTGGACGGCGCGGCGCATCGCGCGGCGGAAGGACACGCGGCCGACGAGCTGCTCGGCCACGCCCTGCGCGAGGAGGGTGGCGTCGGTCTCCGGGCGCGCCTCGGACGACGCCGAGTTCATGTCCTCGACCTTGACGTCGACGCGCTTCTTCGTGACCCGCTCGACGTCCTTGCGGATCCGGTCGACCTCCGCGCCCTTGCGCCCGATCACGATGCCGGGGCGGGCCGTGCGGATGTAGACCCAGATCTGGTCGCCCTTGCGCTCGATGTCGATGCTCGAGATGCCGGCGCGCGACAGTCGCGAGCGGATGTGCTTGCGGATCCACACGTCCTCGTGCAGCTGCGTCGCGTAGTCCTTGCCGGCGTACCAGTTCGACTTCCACGGGTAGATCACGCCGAGGCGGAACCCGTACGGATTGACCTTGTGACCCACTAGGCGTCATCTCCCAACGAACGGACGACCAACGTGATGTGCGAGGTGCGCTTGAGGACCTTCGTGGCGCGGCCGTAGGCGCGCGGGCGCCAGCGCTTGAGCGTCGGCCCCTCGTCGACCCAGGCCCGGTCCACCACGAGGTTCTGCGCGGCGATCCCCGGCTGCTGCTCCGCGTTCGCGACGGCCGAGTTCAGGGCCTTCTCGAGCACCTTCGAGGCGCCGAGCGGGCTGAACCGGAGGATGCGTCGAGCTTCCTCGACCTGCTGGCCGCGGATGAGGTCGACGGCGCGCCGCGCCTTCTGCGGCGTCACCCTCACGTACCTGACCGTCGCTTTCGCTTCCATACGTGTCCTTCTATCGAGCCGTGCTCGAGCGCTCGCCGCGCGCGTGCGAACGGAACGTCCGCGTGGGGGCGAACTCGCCGAGCTTGTGCCCGACCATCGACTCCGAGACGTAGATCGGGACGTGCTTGCGTCCGTCGTGCACCCCGATCGTGTGGCCGACCATCTCCGGCACGACGGTCGAGCGGCGCGACCACGTGCGGATGACCTTCTTCTCGCCGCGCCGGTTCATCTCGACGACCTTGACCATGAGGTGCTCGTCGACGAACGGACCCTTCTTGATGCTCCTGGGCACTAGCCACGTCCCTTCCCGCGGCGACGAACGATGAGCTTGTTCGACGCCTTGTTCTTCTTCCGCGTGCGGCCTTCCTTCTGCCCCCACGGGCTCGTGGGATGCCGGCCGCCCGAGCTCTTGCCTTCGCCGCCGCCGAGCGGATGGTCGACCGGGTTCATCGCGACGCCGCGCACCGACGGGCGCTTGCGCTTCCACCGGGCGCGGCCCGCCTTGCCGAGCTGGACCAGCTCGTGCTCGGCGTTGCCGACCTCGCCGACGGTCGCCTTGCAGGTCGCGAGGACCCGCCGCGTCTCGCCGGAGGGGAGCCGGATCGTCGCGTACCCGGCCTCCTTCGCCATCACCTGGATGCTCGAGCCCGCCGACCGCGCCATCCGCGCGCCCGCGCCGGGCTTGAGCTCGACCGCGTGCACCGTCGTGCCGACCGGGATGTTCCGGAGCGGCAGCGAGTTGCCCGGGCGGATCTCGGCGCTCTCGCCGGACTGGAGCTTGTCGCCGACGGCGAGGCCGTTCGGCGCGAGGATGTAGCGCTTCTCGCCGTCGGCGTAGTGCAGCAGCGCGATCCGGGCCGTCCGGTTCGGGTCGTACTCGATGTGGGCGACCTTCGCCGGGACGCCGTCCTTGTTCCGCTTGAAGTCGATGACCCGGTAGCGCCGCTTGTTGCCGCCGCCCTGATGACGAGCGGTGATCCGGCCCTTGTTGTTGCGACCGGCGCGGTTGCGCCCCTTGTCGACGAGCGCCTTCTCGGGCTTCGCACGCGTGATCTCCTCGAAGGAGGAGACGCTCGCGCCGCGACGGCCCGGCGTGGTCGGCTTGTACTTGCGGACGGCCATGGCCCTACTTCCCGGTCTCGAAGATCTCGATCCGGTCACCCTCGGCGAGGGTGACGATGGCGCGCTTCTCGTCGGGGCGCTTGCCCTTCGTGAAGCGGCGCCGCTTGACCTTGCCCTTGCGGTTCAGCGTGCGGACCGAGGTCACCTGGACGTTCCAGATCGACTGGATCGCCTCCTTGATCTCGGTCTTGTTCGTCCTGGGGTCGACCAGGAAGGTGTACGTGTTCGCGTCGATCCCGGCGTAGCTCTTCTCGCTCACGACCGGGCGGATGATCACGTCGCGGTTCGTCTTCACTCGGCCTCACCCGCCTCGGCCTTGCCCTCGAGGCCCTCGAGCGCGTCCAGCGCGGCGGTCGTCAGCACGACCTTGTCGGCGGCGATCAGCTCGTAGACCCCGAGGCCCCCGGCGTACGCGACGCGGACGCCTCGGAGGTTGCGGAAGGACTTCTCGACGGCGCCGTTGTCGGTCGGCTGCCGCAGGACGACGAGGATCTTGCCCTTCGTGAGCTCGAGCCCGTCGACGATCTCGACGGCCTGCTTGGTCTTGGGCGCGTCGAACGAGGGCTCCTCGATCACGACGAGCTTGCCGCTCGTGAACGAATCGGTGAGCGCGCTGCGGAGCGCCGCCTTCTTCATCTTCTTGTTGACCCGCATCGCGTGATCGCGCGGGTGCGGTCCGTGGACGACGCCGCCGCCGGTCCACTGTGGCGCCCGCGTCGAACCCTGCCTCGCGCGACCCGTGCCCTTCTGCCGCCAGGGCTTCTTCCCGCCTCCGCGGACCTCGCCGCGCGTCTTCGTCGCGTGCGTTCCGGCGCGCTTGCCGGACTGCGCGGCGACGACGACCTGGTGCATCAGCGGCACGCTGACCTTGGCCTCGAACAGCTCGCTCGACAGGTCGCGGGTCCCGGTCTTCTTCCCGGTCGCGGACAGGACGTCGATCTTGGGCATCAGCGTCCCGCCTTCGTCGCCGGGGTCTTCGTCGCGCTGCGGATCATCACGAGCCCGCCGTCGGGGCCGGGCACCGCGCCGCGGACGAGGATCAGGCCCCGTTCGGCGTCGGCGCGGACGACCTCGAGGTTCAAGATCGTGACGCGCTCGTTGCCCATCTGGCCGGCCATCCGCATGCCCTTGAACACGCGGCTCGGCGTGGCGCACGCGCCGATCGCGCCGGGCGAGCGGTGCTTGCGTTGCGTCCCGTGGCTCGCGCCGAGGCCGCCGAAGCCGTGACGCTTCATCACGCCGGCGAACCCCTTGCCCTTGCTGACCGCGACCACGTCGGCGCGCTCGCCGGCCGCGAAGATGTCCGCAGAGATCATCTGGCCCGGTGTGTAGCCCGCGACGTCGTCGGTCCGCATCTCGACGAGGTGCCGCGTCGGCTCGGCGTCGACCTTCTCGAAGTGGCCGCGGATGGGCTTGCTCACCTTGCGCGCCGCGATCTCGCCGAACGAGAGCTGGATCGCGTTGTAGCCGTCCTTCTCCTCGGTCTTGACCTGCGTGACGATGCACGGCCCGGCCTGGAGCACCGTCACCGGGATGGCACGGGTGTCTTCGAAGATCTGGGTCATGCCCAGCTTCGTTCCGAGGATCCCCTTGACCTCAGCCATCTCGCGTCCGTCGCTCCCTAGAGCTTGATCTCGATGTCGACGCCGGCCGACAGGTTCAGGCGCTGGAGCTCCTGGACCGTCTTCGACGTGGCGTCGACGATGTCGATGAGCCGCTTGTGCGTGAGCATCTGGAAGTGCTCGCGGCTGTCCTTGTATTTGTGGGGCGAGCGGATCACCGTGTAGATGCTCCGCTCGGTCGGCAGCGGCACCGGACCGACCACCTTGGCGCCGGTCCGCGTCACGTGCTCGACGATCTCGCGAGCCGCCACGTCCAGCATCCGGTGGTCGTACGCCCGGAGCTTGATCCTGATCCTGGGTCCCGCCACTGCCAGCCTTCCCTCTCTGCCTCTGCCTACGGCCCGGTCTACTTGAGGATCTTGACGACGCGGCCGGCGCCGACCGTGCGGCCGCCCTCGCGGATCGCGAACCGGAGGCCCTCCTCCATCGCGATCGGCGCGATCAGCTCGACCGTCATCTCGATGTTGTCGCCGGGCATGACCATCTCGACGCCCTCGGGGAGGTTCGCCTGGCCGGTCACGTCCGTGGTGCGGAAGTAGAACTGCGGGCGGTAGCCGTTGAAGAACGGCGTGTGGCGGCCGCCCTCGTCCTTGCTGAGGATGTAGACCTGCGCGGTGAAGTTCGTGTGCGGCGTCACGGTGCCGGGCTTCGCGAGCACCTGTCCGCGCTCGACGTCCTCCTTGTCGATCCCACGGAGGAGCACGCCGACGTTGTCGCCCGCCTGCACCTCGTCGAGGAGCTTGCGGAACATCTCGAGGTCGGTCGCCGTCGTCTTGCGCGTCTCGCGGATGCCGACGATCTCGACCTCGGACATCTTCGCGAGCGTCCCCTGCTCGACGCGGCCGGTCACGACCGTGCCGCGGCCGGTGATCGAGAAGACGTCCTCGATCGCCATCAGGAACGGCTTGTCGACCTCACGGACGGGCTCGGGGATGTAGGTGTCGCAGGCCTCCATCAGCTCGTCGATCTTGCCGGCCCACGTCTCGTCGCCCTCGAGCGCCTTGAGCGCGCTCACCTGGACCACGGGGACGTCGTCGCCCGGGTACTCGTAGCTCGTGAGGAGCTCGCGCACCTCGAGCTCGACCAGGTCGAGGAGCTCGGGGTCGTCGACCATGTCGCACTTGTTGAGCGCGACCACGATGTACGGGACG
>DASPIF010000413.1:0-3230 GCA_035629255.1 Actinomycetota bacterium
GATGCGCGCGATCAACCCGACGATCGAGGTGATCGAGCACGACACGATCCTCACCTCGGCGAACGCGTTCGAGATCATCGAGCCCTACGACGTCGTGATCGACGGCACCGACAACTTCCCCGTGCGCTACCTCGTGAACGATGCCACGCAGTTCCTGGGCAAGCCGCTCGTCTACGGCTCGATCTACCAGTGGGACGGGCAGGCGACGGTCTTCATGCCCGGACAGGAGGCGCCGTGCTACCGCTGCCTGTTCCCGCAGCCGCCGCCGCCCGGAACGGTGCCCTCGTGCGCCGAGGGTGGCGTGTTCGGCGTCCTGCCCGGCATCGTCGGGAGCATCCAGGCGACGGAGGCCGTCAAGCTGATCACGGGCAAGGGTGAGCCGCTGATCGGACGCCTGCTGATCTTCGACGCGCTCGAGATGGACTTCCAGACCGTCAAGGTCCGGTGGGACGCGGACTGTCCGGTCTGCGGAAAGGAGCCGACGATCACCGAGTTGATCGACTACGACGCCTTCTGCGGCGTGCCGTCGGGCGCGACCCCGACCGAGGCCGAGCACGGCGTGTCCACCAACCCCACGACCGCGTAAGGAGTCCCGACCGAGATGCCCGTCCAGATCAAGCTCCCGACGATCCTCCGCAAGCACGCCGAGGGCGCGCCGCGCGTCGACGCCGACGGCAGCACCCTCCGCGAGCTGCTCAAGGACCTCGAATCCCGCTACCCGGGGATCACGAAGAACGTCGTCACCGACGACGGGGCCCTCCATCGCTTCGTCAACGTGTACGTGAACGACGAGGACGTGCGCTACCTCGGCTCGCTCGAGACCGAGCTCAAGGACGGCGACACCGTCTCGATCCTGCCGGCCGTCGCCGGCGGTCGCGTCTAGCCGGTTCGCGTCGGCCGTGACGCGCCGGCCGTCCGCGCCGCCGCCGCTCGGATCCTCCGCGCTCGCCGCGTTCCGCGACGCGCTCACGGCCGACGAACTCCGGACGCTCCTCGCGGGCGCCGGCGAGGATCGGGCATCGTCCGTCCTGGGCGCCGTGATCGGCGATGCCGTCGACCTGAGCATCCTCGCGCACCGGACCGCGCTGCTCACCTGGTTGCGGTCGTGGGGGTGCCGCCACCTCCGCCGCAGCGACACGTCGCGCTCGAGCGCGGCGCTCCTGCGGTGGTGGAGCCGGTGGTCGGACGCGCTCCCGGCCCCGACGACGTCGCTCGTCGACCTCGGCGCCGACGATCTCGCCGCGATCGGACCCGCGTACGCGGCGCTGGCGTCACTGCGGGCCGCCGCGCGCGCGTCGAGCAACGGTGAGGTCGCCGTGGCGTTCGGCGATACGGCGGCGGCCAAGGCGCTGTTCGCGCTCCGCCCGCGCGCGCTCCCGCCGTGGGACGAGCCGATCCGGCTCGCGTTCGGCCGCGCGTCGCACGACGGGGATCTCTACGTCCGGTACCTGGTCGAGACGGCCGACGCGCTCCGCGGAGGCGCCGTGCGCTTCGGTCTGGCCGTGGACGATCTCCCGGCCGCTCTCGGACGCCCGTCGATCACCCCTGCGAGGCTGATCGACGAGTACCTGTGGCGCCGCATCACGCGGCAGGCGCGGTGACCTTGCGGCGGCGCCGGCGGTCCGGCGCGGGGACGTCGAGCCGTGGCCGTCCGAGCGGGAACCGGTCGACGACCGGCGCCGTCGCCTCGTGCGACCCGTACACGAGCAGCGCGAGCATCGTCCCGTAGATCGGCAGGTGCCCGATCAGCTCCTCGGTGCCGAGGAAGAACAGGGTCGCGTTGAACGGGATCCCGGCGGCGATCACGGTCACCTGCGGGAGCGTCCCCGAGATCAGCAGCAGCCCGAACAGGAGCTCGATCCCACCCGCGATCCGGATGAACGCGTCCGCCCCCACATCGAACCCGAGCGTCCGCAGGATGTTGAAGGCGGGGAAGTCCTCGAGGAACACGCGTGCGAGCTCGGGACGCGCGAGCTTCTCGGTGAACGCGAGCACGATCAGCGCCGCACCGCTCATCAGCCGCAGGACGAGGATCGACTGCGCGAGGTTCGTTTCGTCCTCGACCGCGCCGTCGCGATCGCGGCCGGGCGGCATCAGGTAGAGGAAGAGCGCGATCCCGAGGAGATCGAGCCGTTCGAGCACGGGGACGACGCCGTACTCGAGCATCGCGACGGGACCCGACGCGACCACGAGCAGGGCGACCGGCCGGATCCGGTACCCCGTGATCAGCCATACGCCGATCACGCCCTCGGCGATCCGCAACGTCGCGCCGAAGGGACCCTCCGGCAGCACGAGCGACGGTGCCAGGTAGGTGTTCCGCGCGGCCTGCGCGAGCAGCGAGACGCCGGCGTGCACGGCCAGCAGCCGCGGGATCCATGGGCCGAGACGTCCGAGCGGCCGCAGGAACCCGAGCTCCGGCGTCGGGAGCCGGCGGCCGATCAGCCGCCAGACCACCGCCACGGCGATCGCCGCCCCGATCAGCCCGAGGGTCGCGGGGGTCGTCGTGAACGACCAGTCGAACCCCGGCCGCGCGTCGGTGAACCACGCCTCGTGCGGCAGCACCATGCCTCCACCGTATCGACCGCGGCCGCGAACGCCGGCTCCGAGCGCCGCGCTGGGATAATCCCGGCTCCGTGCGCTACGACGACATCCTCGACGCGATCGGCGACACGCCGCTGGTGGGCATCTCGCGTCTCAGTCCGCGCGCGGGCGTCCGCCTGTGGGCGAAGCTCGAGGGGCAGAACCCGACGGGCTCGCTCAAGGACCGGATCGCGAAGCGCATGGTCGAGGACGCCGAGGCGAGCGGGGACCTGACGCCGGACCGGACGATCCTCGAGCCGACCTCCGGGAACACCGGGATCGCGCTCGCGATGGTTTCGAAACGCAAGGGGTACCGCCTCACGGTGGTGATCCCCGACAACGCGAGCGAGGAGCGCATCCGCCTGCTCGAACTCTACGGTGCCGAGGTCGTGTTCTCGCCGGGAGACAAGGGGACGAATGGGTCGATCGACGTCGCGCGACGGCTGGCTCAGGACGATCGCTACTTCATGCCCTTCCAGTACGGGAACCCGGCGAACCCGCTCGCGCACGAGGAGGGGACCGGGGAGGAGATCGTGCGCGACGTCCCCGAGGTGACGCACTTCGTCGCCGGGCTGGGGACCGGAGGAACGCTGACGGGCGTCGGTCGCCGGCTCAAACGACACCGCGAGGATATCCAGGTCGTCGCCGCC
>DASPIF010000414.1:0-2166 GCA_035629255.1 Actinomycetota bacterium
GTCGGGCCGGGTCTGCTGCGACCCGGCCCGACGGCTCCGCCTGACGGGAGGGTCAGGTGTTCAGTCGAAGTGTCTGCCTCCGATGCCAACCGAGGTAGCCGAGGACCATCGCGCCGAGCGCGAGGAACACCGCGCCGGTCGGGATCACGGTGTTCAGCGGTCCGCTGAAGTCCTTGCCCGCAGCGCACGGCGGCGCTGTCCCGTCCTTGCACGGACGGAACTCATACTGGCCGTTCGGCGCCGAGACCGGGTAGCAGTTCGGGTTCTTCGGCACAGCAGCACTGGGTCCGCCGGAGTTCGAACAGACCTTGTCCGGCTTCGCCATCGCAGGCGGCACGAGCACGACGAGCATCAGGAACGTCGCGGCGACCGCAGCGGTGAGCCAGGGAAGACGCCTCAATAGATTCACCCCTCACTACGTCTCTCTGGCGGCCGGACGGCGGGAACCAACCGCGATCGATGTGGAGGGGCAACCGTACCGACGAGCCTGGAACGTCGGTACCGGGAGATTGACCCGTTATCCCCACTCCAGAGGCGACCTACAGCGGTCCGTCGGTTGTCGGTAGAACCGATGGCACCGGCGGAGGAAGCATCCGTAGGCCGTCTAGGTCGTTCGGTCACGGAGCCGCCGCGCATGCCGGATGGCGGTCGCGCGACGTCAGGAGACCAGATCGCGGGCATCGAGGTCGGCCGCGATGCGGTCGCGCTAGAGTCGAACGAGCGGCTGCGTCACGACGTGCCACGCGAACAACCAGGCACGTCGCAGCGGCGGTGGGCGGAATCCGACCTCGATGTCGAGCAGACGGTCGGGATCGCCCGTCCACGTCGCCGTCGATCCGACGATCTCCATCGGGACGCTCGTCGACGTGATCTCCATCCCCGCGGGGACCGTGACCGAGAGCCGCATCTGCGTCGGGCGGATCGTCGGGGGACCGACGTAGCGGAACCGGTACGTCCCGCCGAACCGATCGCCGGTCCAGGCCTCGTCGAGCGCGGTGGCGTATCGGACGGTCGCCGTCTCGCCGCTCGGGATCCGGACGTAGTCCCACGTGAGCGGGAGTCCCTGCTCGACCGCGGTGCCGTGGTCCTCGACGTTGCCCTCGGAGCGCTTGTCGGTGAACGCGCATCGCTCGGAGCAGTAGGTCTGGAGCAGCATCACGTTCTCGCCCCGGCGCGAGACGCCTGCGAACGGCCCGAGCACGTACTGTGGCGCTCCCTGCAATGGGGCGTCGTTGTGCAGCTCGATCTCCGTCGACGCGCTGGCCGACCCGTCGTCGCCGAGCCGGACGGTGTGCTCGATCGCGCGGTCCAGGTAGAAGTCGACCTTGTTGCCGCCCGCGCTGTTGATCACGACGCCCAGGAGATCGGCGTCGTCCGATGCGAGGGCGCCGCCGACGACCCCTCCGGCGAGGACGCCCTGCAGCTCGCGATCGTCGACGTACACCTGTGCGTGCCCGGATCCGAGGATCTCGGCCATCGCGTCGAGCGACGCCTGTGGTGAGCTCGACGAGGTCATGAACGCGTCGACCACGGCGTGGACCGCTTCCCCGAGCGCTTCCTTGCGCTCGTCGGGGACCGGCATGTCGGTGTAGACGCCGTTCGTCACGTAGTCGACCACGTTGGTGCTGGTCAGCTCGACGTCGAGCGACGGCGGTCGCACGGGGCCGGTCGCCTCGAGCATCGCGCGGAAGGCGAACGGATCCGCGAGGATCACGCCGTCGAGCTGGCCGCGGCCGCTCGCCCGCCACAGGTTCTCGAGCGCAACCGCGGTCGACGGGAGGTCCGGCGACATGTTCGCGTTGAGCCAGAACCCCGCGCCGCCGAACTGCGTGTAGAGCCGCTCGTAGTCGGCGGGTGCGTCGACCTGCCGCGTGGGGACGTTCGGGGCGGTCCCATCCGGCCGGAAGCGCGAGAACACGAAGTCGCCGTCCTCGATCGTCAGGATCGCATACACCCCGAGCAGGCCACCGGTCCCCCGGAGCTCCGCCGGGTTCTGCGCGCCGAACAGGTAGCGACGCGGGCCGTCCGCCCCGAGGAACCACGGCATCCGTTCGAACACGACCTGTGCGTCGGCGAGCGACGTCGCGAGGCCGGAGATCTCGTCGAGCGCCGCCGTGCGCGCGTCGGCGACGGGAGGGGCGAGCAGCGATGTCGCCGTGGCCTGCA
>DASPIF010000415.1:0-3396 GCA_035629255.1 Actinomycetota bacterium
TGGCGGACTGGGTGCGCTCGATCGGTGGCGGGGTCGTCGCGTCGCTCCCGCTGCTCGCGCGGTTCCCGGACGAGGCGAGCCCGTACTCGCCGGCGAGCCGGCTGTTCTGGGACGAGCGCTACGTCGACGTCGAGCGGGAGATCGCGCGCGCGGGCGCGGGTGTGAAGCGGTTCGCTCGGTCGCGTCGGCTGACCGAGGCGGTCGAGACGCTCCGTCGCTCGGACCTGGTCGACCACGCCGAGGTCGCCCTGCGCAAGCGCGCGGTGCTCGAGCGCATCGCCGTCGAACGCTCGGACGACCCGGATCTGCGTCGGACGCTCCGTAGCCTGCCGGAGGTCGAGGCGTACGCCCGTTTCCGGGCGGCGGGCGAGCGGTACGGCCTCGACTGGCGGTCGTGGCCCGCCGGCATGCGAGACGGCACGATCCGGCCGCGCGACGTCGCGGCCGACGCCGTTTCGTACCACCGGCTCGCGCAGGTCGTCGCGGACGCGCAGATCGCCGAGGTCGATCGTCGCTCGGCCGAGGGCGGTGCGGGGCTGTACCTGGACATGCCCCTCGGGACGCACCCGGACGGGTTCGACGTTTGGAGGTACCGCGAGGACTTCGCGGCCGGGATGAGCGTCGGTGCGCCCCCAGACTCGTTCTTCCCGCAGGGACAGGACTGGGGGTTCCCGCCGGTGCATCCGCTGCGCGCGCGAGATCACGGGTACACGTACGTCCGCGACTGTCTTCGGCACGTCTTCCGCCACGCCGGGATCGTCCGGGTCGACCACGTGATGGGGCTGCACCGCGTGTTCTGGGTCCCGAGCGGCGCGAGCGCCGAGGACGGCGTCTACGTCCGGTACCCGGCCGAGGAGTGGTACGCGACGCTCGCGCTCGAGGCGCACCGCCAGGGCACCGTCGTGGTCGGCGAGGACCTCGGCACCGTCCCCGGCGAGGTCCGCTCGGGCATGAGGCGTCACGGCGTGCTGCGGAGCTACGTCGTGCAGTACGAGGCGGTCCCGGGCATCGATCGGATCCCCGAGCCCTCGCCGGACGCGCTCGCGTCGATGAACACGCACGACATGCCGACGTTCGCCTCGTTCTGGCGGGGGACGGACGTCGCGGACCGGCTCGAGGACGGGTTGCTCGACGAGGAGGGGGCCGAACGCGAGACCGTCGCGCGCGAGGAGATCCGCGCGCTCCTGGTCAACGCGCTCCGCGCGGCGGGACTGCTCGCGTCCGAGACGCCGGACGAGCGCGAGGTGCTCGAGGCGACGCTCGTCTGGCTGGCCCGGTCAGATGCCGCGTACGTCGTCGTGAACCTCGAGGACCTGTGGTCGGAGGTCCGTCCGGTCAACGTTCCCGGTGTCATGACGCGTCCGAACTGGCGCGGGCGTGCCGCGCGCTCGCTCGAGGAGCTGCGCCAGAGCGAGGACGTCATCGAGATCCTCCGTCGGGTCGACCAGGCGCGCCGCGACGGAGACGCCGGGCGCGAGGACGCCACGGGCGAGGAGGCCGCATGAGGGCGACGCGGATCCGTCACGACGTGTCGATCCTGTCGGACATGGACGTGTTCCTGTTCAACGAGGGAACGCACACGAAGCTGTACGAGCGGCTCGGCGCGCATCCGATCGAGTCCGAGGGCGAGGCCGGGACGGTCTTCGCGGTCTGGGCGCCGAACGCGGAAACCGTCACCGTGATCGGCGATTTCAACGGCTGGGACCGCGACGCCGACCATCTGCGGGCCCGCGGCTCGAGCGGGATCTGGGAGGGGTTCGTGCCGGGTATCGGACCGGGCGACATCTACAAGTTCCACGTGCGCTCTCGGGTGGGCGGGTACCGCGTGGACAAGGGCGATCCCTTCGCGGCGCTCTGGGAGACGCCGCCGAAGACCGCGAGCGTGATCTGGGATCCGGCGTACGAGTGGTCCGACGGCGACTGGATGGCCTCCCGCGATCGCGCGAACGCGCTCGACGCCCCGATGAGCATCTACGAGGTGCATCTCGGCTCGTGGGTGCGCGACGGCGACGGTCGGTCGCTCGGCTACCGCGAGATCGCGCCGCGGCTCGCCGAGTACGTGCGCGGCCTCAACTTCACGCACGTCGAGCTGCTGCCGATCATGGAGCACCCGTTCTATGGATCGTGGGGCTACCAGTCCACGGGATACTTCGCGCCGACGAGCCGGTACGGCACGCCGCAGGACCTGATGTTCCTGATCGACACGCTCCACCAGGCCGGGATCGGCGTGATCCTCGACTGGGTCCCGTCGCACTTCGCGAGCGACGAGTTCGGGCTCGCGTTCTTCGACGGGACCGCGCTGTTCGAGCACGCGGATCCGCGCCAGGGGTTCCATCCCGACTGGGGCTCGTACATCTTCAACTACGGCCGCAACGAGGTGCGCTCGTTCCTCCTGTCGAGCGGGCTCCACTGGCTCGACCGCTACCACGCCGACGGGCTGCGGGTCGACGCCGTCGCCTCCATGCTCTACCTCGACTACTCGCGCAAGGCCGGCGAATGGGTCCCGAACGAGTTCGGCGGTCGCGAGAACCTACGCGCCGTTGAGTTCCTGCGGCAGCTCAACGCGGCCGTGTACGCCGAGCATCCCGACGTGCAGACGTTCGCCGAGGAGTCCACCGCCTGGCCGATGGTGTCCCGCCCGACGGACATCGGCGGGTTGGGGTTCGGGTTCAAGTGGGACATGGGCTGGATGCACGACACGCTCCAGTACCTGTCGAAGGAGCCGATCTACCGCGCGTACAACCACGACACGATCACGTTCCGGATGATCTACGCGTTCACCGAGAACTACGTCCTCCCGCTCAGCCACGACGAGGTCGTGCACGGGAAGGGCTCCCTCCTGACGAAGATGCCCGGCGACGCGTGGCAACGACTCGCGAACCTCCGGATGCTGTTCGCGTACCAGTTCGTCCAGCCGGGGAAGAAGCTGCTGTTCCAGGGTGGCGAGATCGGCCAGTGGGGCGAGTGGAACCACGAGGGCTCGGTGGACTGGGCGCTGTTGGAGGACCCGAAGCACGAGGGCGTCCGCCGGCTCGTCTCGGATCTGGCCGCGATGTACCGCGACGTCGAGGCCCTGCACGACCTCGACCAGGATCCCGGCGGGTTCGAGTGGATCGACGCGTCGGACCGCGCCGCGAGCGTGCTCTCGTTCCTGCGCAAGGACCGGCGCGGGCGTCCCGTCCTGTTCGCAGCGAACTTCACCCCCGTGCCGCGCCATCGGTACCGGGTCGGCATCCCGGGCGGCGGAACGTGGCGCGAGCTCCTCAACACCGACGCACAGGTGTACGGAGGGAGCGGACAGGGGAACTTCGGGGGCGTCGTCGCGGACGACGTGCCGATGCACGGGCGACCGCACTCGCTGGCGCTCGTGCTCCCTCCGCTGGGGGCCGTGCTCCT
>DASPIF010000416.1:0-7359 GCA_035629255.1 Actinomycetota bacterium
GACCTTGATCACGGTCCCGTCGATCTCCCAGTCGACGGTGTGCCGGTCCTTCTCCCATCGCCGCAGGTACGCCTCGACGCCGGCCAGGTCCTCCTCGACCTCCGACGTCGGCTGGACGGGCAGCCCCGCGTCTCGACACCAGTCGAGGAACGAGGAGTGCGCGTCGAAACGGACGCCGTCCGCGTACCCGAACGAGTGCACCCACAGGTGGAGCGGGCGCGACGCGCTGATCTTCGGGTCCTTCTGCCGGAGCGAGCCCGCCGCGCTGTTCCTCGGGTTCGCGAACGCCCGGTGGCCCGCCTCCAGCAGCTGCTCGTTCAGCTTCTCGAACGCCTTCACCGGCAGGTAGATCTCGCCGCGGACCTCGAGGTACGCGGGCGGGTCCTTCAGATCGAGCCTGCGCGGCACGTTCCTCACGGTGCGGACGTTCGCGGTGATGTCCTCACCGACGCGGCCGTCGCCGCGCGTCGCACCCTTGGTGAGGACGCCCTTCTGGTACGTGAGCGCCACGGCCACGCCGTCGATCTTCTGCTCGAGCGAGTACCGGACGCCCGACCCGGCATCACGCTCGACGCGCGTGGCCCATGCCTCGAGCTCCTCGAGCGAGAACGCGTTGTCCAGCGAGAGCATCGGCGTCCGGTGCTCGACCGGGGCGAACAGGTCGGTGACGGGTGCGCCGCCCACGCGCTGCGTCGGGCTGTCCTCCGTCACGAGCTCGGGGAACCGTTCCTCGAGCGCGCGAAGCTCGCGCATCAGCTCGTCGTACTCCGCGTCCGAGATCTCGGGATCGTCGAGGACGTGGTACCGGTACGAGTGGTGGTTCAGGTCGGCGCGGAGCTCGTCGACCCGCCGCTTCGCGACGGTGAGGTCGCGTTCCTCTTTCGTCGCCGCCACGTCGGGCTCAGGCCGCGAGCTCGACGCCGCCCGCGACGCCGATCCGTTGGCCGACGACGACGACCCCACCGAGGACGCCGCGTACCTTCTTGAGGTACAGCAGGGCGCTCGCGAGCCCGTTGTCCTTCGGCAGGAGCGCCTGCACACCCGCGGCCGCCGCGTCGGCGAGCGCGCACGAGTCCGCGATCACCGCGAGGCCGTCCACCGATGCCCGCCCGCGCCCCACGCTCATCGAGATCCCGATCCCCCGCTTGCTGGCCGGGACGACGATGGCGAGCGCGGACCCGTTCGGCTGCGTCGACACCGTGAGCTTCTGGCGCTTGCGGCCGAGGATGAAGTAATCGCCACCGCAGTTGACGGTGAGCTCGTCGACGTCGCGCGCCAGGTGCCGACCCACGTGGTCGGTGACGGCGCCCTGGAACGAGTACATCGGGCCGACGCCCGCCTGCCGAGCGGACGACACGAGCTCCTTCACGATGTCGGGCGCGTCGTCGGGGACGTCGATCGGTCGCTTGCTGTTGCGGACGGCGGGGTTCCGGAGGGTGTACGCGTGCAGCGTCTCCCAGAACGACAGCGCGGCCGCCCTCGACTCCTCGTTGAAGTCCGTCCCGGCTTGGATGTGCAGCGTCAGGTCCTGGACCTGGATGGCGAAGGAGCGCGGCTTCTTCTTGAGGAGCTTCACGAGGGGACGGCCTCCCGGGGACGCGGGCGTCGCTGCGATGATATCCGCGGGACCCGACCCCACCGCTCAGCGCGGTCGCGCGCGCTCAGCGGAGCGCGGACACGATGCGCGCGCCGCCGAGGACCTCGTCGCCCCGATCGACGACGACGCTCTGGCCGGGCGCAACGCCACGCTGCGGCGCTCGGAAGTCGACCCGCAGTTCGTCCGCGACGACCTCGACCACCGCCGGCGTCCGCTCCCCGCGGTAGCGCAGCCGCACCTCCGCCTCGAACGGTCCGTCGGACGGCGGGCCGCCGGCCACCCAGTGGACGCGATCGGCCATGAGCCCGCGTCGCGCGAGCAGCTCGCCGGGACCGACGACGATGCGGCCGGCGCTCGCATCGATGTCGAGGACGTAGGTCGGCTCCGCACGCGAGACGCCGAGCCCCCGTCGTTGGCCGACCGTGAAGCGGTGCGTCCCCGCGTGCTCGCCGACGACGGCGCCGTCGGGATCCACGATCTCGCCGGCCCGCGCCAGGGCGGGCGCGTGCCGATCGAGGAACGCGGCGTGGTCCGCACCCGGGACGAAACAGACCTCCTGCGAGTCCGGCTTCGCCGCCACGGGAAGCCCGAAGCGCTGGGCGTGCGCGCGCGTCTCGGCCTTGGACATCGCACCGACCGGGAAGAGCGAACGTTCGAGCTCGCGCTGTCCGAGCGTGTGGAGCATGTAGGACTGATCCTTGCCCGCATCCAGGCCGGTGCGCAGGTGATAGGCGCCGTCGGGGTCGCGGTCGTTCCGCACGTAATGCCCCGTCGCGACGAGCTCGATCCCCAGATCATCCGCGCGGCGCAGGAACGCGCCGAACTTGATGTGCTCGTTGCACCGGGCGCACGGGTTCGGCGTCCGCCCGGCCGCGTGCTCGTCGAAGAAGTCCGCGAGGACCGTCCGCTCGAACTCCTCGCTCAGGTCGACGATCTCGTGCGCGAAGCGGCCGATGCGCGCGACCTCGGCGACGTCCGCCCGCGCGGTCGGGCCGCAACAGCCGTGGTCGACGCCGTCGAGGTGCACGAGCGACAGGTGCGAGCCGACGACGTCGTAGCCCTGCTCGCGCAGCAGACACGCGCCGACCGACGAGTCGACGCCGCCGGACATCGCGACGAGCACGGAACCCTTCCGGACCATCCGTCGATGGTAGAGGCTGCGCGCGAGCGACGGCGCCCTCACCACCGGACCGCGTCACGGCGGAGCACGCAGGTATCCTGCCGCCGCGCCCCGACCCGGAGGTCATCCCGTGCAGGTCGTCGTCCTCGTGAAATACGTCCCGGAGCCGAACGGCACGCCGACGCTCGGCGAGGACCATCTCCTCGTCCGCGAGGGCGTCGACGGATCGCTCGACCCCGGCGACGAGTACGCGATCGAGGCGGCGCTCCGGCTGGTCGAGTCCGAGGGCGGCGAGGTGACGCTGATCTCGATGGGGCCCGAGGTCGCGATGAGCGCGATCCGCAAGGGTCTGTCGATGGGGGCGACGAAGGGGGTCCTGGTGACCGACGACGCGCTCCGAGGGGCCGACGTGCTCGCCACGGCGACGGTGTTGGCCGCCGCGGTCCGTCGCGAGGCGTTCGACCTCGTCCTCGCGGGCGTCGAGTCGACCGACGGATACACCGGCACGATGCCGACCGCCGTCGCCGAGCTCCTCGAGATCGGCAGCGCGACCTTCGCGCGATCGATCGAGGTCCGCGAGGGCAAGCTCCGCGTCGAGCGCCAGACCGAGGAGGGCTACGACGTCGTCGAGGCGACGCTGCCGGCGCTCGCGACCGTGACCGGCAGCGGCGCCGAGCCGCGCTACCCGACGCTCAAGGGGATCATGGGCGCGAAGTCCAAGCCCGTGGACCAGATCTCGCTCGCGGACCTCGGGATCGCGGCGCCCGCGGTCGCACCGACGCAGCGGGTCACGGCGGTCAGCGACGCACCTGAGAAGGGTCCCGGCGAGATCGTGCAGGCGGGCGCCGACGCCGCGGAGAAGGTCGCGGCGCTGCTCGCGGACGCGAAGGTGATCTGACGTGGCCACGGTCTGGGTCTACGCCGAGGTCACCCCCGCTGGTCCGAAGCCCTCCGCGCTCGAGCTGCTCGCAAAGGCACGCGCGATCGGCGACGACGTCGCCGCGGTCGCCCTCGGCCCCGGCGCGTCGACCGCGGCGTCCCCGCTCGGCGAGCACGGCGCCGCGACGGTGTACGCGAGCGACGACGACGCGTACGAGGACGGCCTCGGACGCCCGCAGGCGCACGCGCTCGAGCAGCTCGTCAACGAGCACTCCCCGGAGCTGATCCTGTTCTCGACGTCGTACGACGCGCGCGACGTCGCCGGACGCCTCCAGGCGCGGCTCGGCTCGACGCTGATGAGCAACGCCACCGACGTCCCGGGCGTCGACGCGGGCCAGACACAGATCTTCGGGGGCAGCCGCGTGGTGGACGTCGCGTTCGAAGGTCCGCCACCGCATCTCGTCCTCGTTCGGCCGAAATCGTTCGTCGCCGAGAGCGTCGGCGGGAACGCGAACGTCGTCCCCGTGCGCACCGAGATCCCCGCCGATCTCCGGACGGTCACACGCGTGGAGCGGCACGAGGAGCAGACGAGCGGACCGAAGCTCGAGGAGGCCAAGGTCGTGATCGCGGGTGGCCGTGGGCTGCAGGACGCGTCGAACTTCTCGTTGCTCGAGGAGCTCGCTCGGGCGATCGGCGACGCCGCCATCGGTGCGAGCCGGGCCGTCGTCGACGCGGGGTGGGTGCCGTACAGCTACCAGGTGGGCCAGACGGGCAAGAGCGTACGGCCCGAGATCTACATCGCGGTCGGGATCAGCGGCGCCACGCAGCACATCGTCGGCATGAAGGCGTCGAAGCGGATCATCGCGATCAACAGGGATCCCGACGCCCCGATCTTCCGGATGGCCGACGTCGGCATCGTCGGCGACGCGCTTGCGGTGCTCCCAGAGCTGATCGAGGCGGTCCGGGCGAAGAAGGGCTGACCGCCAGGGTCGACGCCGGGGGTCGTCCGGGTCCACGCTCTGGCCCGTGACGACGGCGCGGTTCGACGACCTCACCCCCGGGTACGAGCGGGCCTTCGCCCTCGTCGATCCGATCGCGGTGATCGAGGCGCGCCGTCCGGACGAGGTCGGGGGCGTCCTGTCGGCCGCGGAAGCGGCCGCCGAGCGGGGGTCATGGGTCGCCGGCTACGTCGCGTACGACGCCGCGCCCGGCCTGGACGCCGATCAGACCGTCGCCGCCCGCGCCGCGGACGATCCCTTCGTCGACCTCCCGCTCGCCTGGTTCACCGTGTTCGCCGATCGGCGTGACGTCGCGCCGTTCGAGCCGAGCGACCCCACCTCCGGCGCACGGGCGGTCGCGGCGGCGTGGCAGCCCTCGGTCGACCGCGACGAGTACGACGCGGCGATCGCGCGGATCCGAGACCTGATCGCCGCGGGTGAGACCTACCAGGTGAACCACACGATGCGGATGCGCGCGCGGCTCGAGGGCGACGCCCGCGGGCTGTACCGCGATCTCGCGCTCGCGCAACGCGGCGGGTACGCCGCGTACCTCAGCGTCGGGCGCTACCGCGTCGTCTCCGCGTCGCCCGAGCGCTTCTTCCGGCTCGACGGCGACCGGGTCTCCGCGCGGCCGATGAAGGGCACGGCGGCGCGCGGCCGCTGGCTCGCCGAGGACGAGGCGATCGCCGCGCGGCTCGTCGCGAGCGACAAGGACCGGGCGGAGAACGCGATGATCGTCGACCTGATCAGGAACGATCTCGGTCGGCTCGCCGTGGCGGGAAGCGTGCGGACGACGTCGATGTTCGACCCCGAGCGGTACGAGACCGTTTGGCAGCTCACCTCGACGATCGAGGCGGACCTGCCCCCGCGGACGCCGCTCGTCGACGTGTTCCGCGCCCTGTTCCCGAGCGGCTCGGTCACGGGCGCGCCGAAGGTCGCGACGATGCGGATCATCCGCGAGCTCGAGCGCGAGCCACGCGGCCTGTACTGCGGCGCGGTCGGCTTCCTGGCACCGCCGGGCGCGTCCGAACCGAGGGCGTCGTTCAACGTCGCGATCCGTACGGTCGTCGTCGACACGGCCTCGGGGGTCGCCGAGTACGGCGTCGGCGGCGGGATCACGTACGACTCCTCCCCCGCGGCCGAATACGCCGAGGTCCTCGCGAAGGCCCAGCTCCTCACGGCGGCGCGTCCTCGCTTCGAGCTCTTCGAGACGCTCTTCCACGACGCGCACGGCTTCCGTCATCTCGACGAGCATCTCGAGCGGCTGACGGCGTCGGCGCGGTACTTCGGCTTCCGGCTCGACCCCGAAGACGCGGGAGCCGCGCTCGAGGCGGCCGTCGGATCGAACGACCCCGGGCCGACGCGCGTGCGCCTCGTCCTGCGCCGGGACGGCTCGATCCGGGCGGAGCCGTCGGCGCCCCCACCCACGGGCGACGCTCCGGTGACGGTCGCGATCGACCGGGAACCGGTCGACCCCGCCGACATCTGGCTGTTCCACAAGACGACGCTGCGCGAGCCCTACGAGCGACGCCGGGAGCGCCGGCCGGACGTCGACGACGTCCTGCTGACCAACACCTGGGACGAGGTCACCGAGTCGACGATCGCGAACCTCGGTGTGCGGCTCGACGGTCGGTGGTGGACGCCGCCGGTCGACGCCGGGCTTCTCGCGGGGACGTACCGGAGCGCGCTCGTCCGCGACGGGATCCTCGCGGAGCGTCGCGTGCGGACCGAAGAGCTCGCTGCGGCCGAGGAGCTGGCGCTCGTCAGCTCGGTGCGGGGATGGCGACCTGCCGTCCTCGTGCCGTGAACGCGATCAGACGGGGGGCGCGTCGGGCCACTCGTACGGCTGCATCCGGACCTCCTCGAGCGGACACGCGCAGAGCGGACACCGCGGGGGCTCCTCGTACACGAGGACGCGGTGCTCGCAGAACGGGCACTCGCCTTCGCGCATCTCCGGCGGGATCACGGTGTCTTCGTTCATGACGGCAGGGTGTTCGCGCATCGCGAACCTCCGTCCAGGTTGTCGGGGCCGTCTGCGCGCTCCTTGACGAGACCTTGACCCTAGGCCGGACGTCGCAGGACCGATACCGAGGCAGAGACCCGGGAGACGACCGAGGCCCTCCCCGTTCGGGGAGGGCCTCCTGGTTGGACCGCCATCGGCGGATCGCTCCGCGCTAGGCGGCTTCCATCTCCTTGCGGCTGCGTCGCTTCCCTCGAGAGATGTAGGTGTGAACCGGTTCGTGTTGCCAGCAGAACTGCCACTTGTTGTAGATCGACAGCTTGGTGCTGCAACCCTCGGCGGCACAGGTGCGACCGCCGGGGTAGGTCCGATTCGCTCGAGGGAGCTCGCGGGCCTGGGCGCCGCGGTACCCTGACTCTGCCATCGCACGCTCCTGTCCCGACGTGACCCGCCGATCGCTGCGGGTCGTCAGGTATTCGAACCACGCGCGGCGGCGGTTCGTTCCCGCGGTCACACGCCGCACCCCGGAACGACGCGGGACGGCGAGATGCAGAGGTTCGGTCAGGCGAGCCGGTCCAGGAGGTCGCGGGTGCCGCTCGTCAGCTGGACGACACGCGGCGTGAACCCCAGCTCCTCCCAGAACTCCATCGCGCCGCGGTTCGGGGCGAACGTCTTGAGCTCGACCCACTCGATCCCTCGGCGTCGGCGAACCGTGCGGCCTCGGCGACGAGCTCGCGGCCGACGCCCCGCCCCCGGTACCCGGCGCGGACCACGACGCCCGAGAGCTCGAGCGCCCGCTCGTCGG